>CAZOEX010000173.1:0-5450 GCA_964578925.1 uncultured Gemmatimonadota bacterium
GTCTCGACCTTCACGCCGAACTTCCGCTCGAGCCGCTCGAGCGCCACCGTCAGGTGCAGCTCGCCGAGCCCGCGCGCGATCGTCTGCTGCAGCTCCGAGTCGTAGGCGGCGACGAAGGTCGGATCCTCCTCGTGAAGCCGGTTCAGACCGTTGCCGAGCTTGTCCTCCTCGCCTCGCGACGCGACGCGGAGCGCGATCGCGATGTCGGGCTTCGGGAAATCGATCGGATCGAGGACGAGGTCCGCACCCTGCTCGCAGAGCGTATCGCCCGTGTGCGTGTCCTTCAGCTTCGCCACGACGCCGATGTCCCCCGCGTGCAGCTTCTCGACGTCGTCTCGCTCCGCCGCGTCGGGACTTCCCAGGTGCGACAGCCGCTCGCTCACGCCGTGGGCCGGGTTGTCGACCGTCATCCCGGTCTGCGCCAGGCCCGAGAAGACCCGGAAGTAGCTCAACTCGCCCACCCGGGGCTCCTGGGTCGTCTTGAAGACCAGGGCCGCGAAGGGAGCCGAGTCGCCGGCCTCGAGCTCGACGAGGTCGTCACCCGAGCGGGCCAGCGCCGCCGGCGCGTCGGCGGGAGACGGCATCAGTTCGACCAGCTTGTTCATCACGGCGCGCACGCCGTAGGCCGTTTCACCGGAGCCGCAGAAAACCGGATGCAGCTCGCCCCGCGACATGGCGGCCGCCATCGCGCCGATCACTCGTTCGCGGTCCAGCTCTTCACCCTCCAGGTACGCCTCCAGCAGCTCGTCGTCGGTCGTGGCGATCGTCTCGATCAGCTCTTCGCGCCAGCGGGCCACGCCGTCGAGCAGCTCCTCCGGAATTTCGGTCTCCTCGTAGGAGCCCTTGCCGTCGTTCTTGTAGATGTGCGCCTTGTTCGAGAACAGGTTGATGATGCCGCGGAACTCCGCCCCGGCGCCGATCGGCACTTCCACGGGGATCGCCTCGGAGGAGAGGGTCGCGTTGATCTGGTCGTATGCCTTCTCGAAGGACGCGTTGTCGCGGTCCATCATGCTCACGAAGATCATGCGTGGGATTCCGCGCTCGCCCGCCGCCGTCCACACGCGCTCGGTTCCCACCTCCACGCCGTCCGTCGCGCCGACCACGACCAGCGCGCCGTCGGCCACCCGGAGTCCCGCCTTGACCTCCCCGAAGAAGTCCAGATAGCCCGGCGTGTCGATGAGGTTGAGCTTCGCGCCCATCCACGGGGCGCGCGCTACGGTCAGGTTGATCGAGATGCCGTGGGCCGTCTCCTCGTCGGTGAAGTCCGTATGGGCGGAGCCGTTCTCGACCGAACCCCGGCGGTTGGTCGTCCCGGCGATGTAGCAGATGGCGTCGGTGAGCGTGGTCTTGCCGCTGCCTCCGTGGCCGAGCAAGACCACGTTTCTGATGTTCGATGTGGCGGTTTCGGAAGCCATCGCGGGTCACCCCCTTTCCTCGGATGCCGGTTGCCGTCCCTGCCGCGGGACGGGTTCGAATGATAGACGTGGCATGCGCGCGCCGAAAGCCGATCGGAAGGCCGCCCCGGCGGCCGCGCGCGCCCCTCGCGAGCCGTCAGGCCGTTCCGTCGGGCCGCGAACGATATCTGCGGCTCATCTCGTCCAGGAACTCCTGCTCCTCGACGCTCAGCGCGTCGATACCCTCGTCGCGGATCTTGTCCAGGATGCGGTCGACCTCGTCGAGCTCGTCGCCGCTCGCGCCCCGGCGGCGCGCTGACCGGATGTTCCGCGTCGCCGCGCTGCCGCGGGTCGACTCGGGACCGGTTCGGCCCCCGCGGCGGCCGCCTCGCGAACTTCCCCGGAGGGCGCGCCAGCGTCCGGCGAGCGCATCGCCGAACTTCAGATAGATCACTCCCGTGACGAGACCGCCCAGGTGCGCCCAGTGAGCTACGCCGCCGGACGGGCCCGCCTGGACGGTCGCCCAGAGCGCGGCCAGCCCGAGAAACCCCACCATCCACTTCGCCTTCACGGGAAGGAGGCCCCAGATGTAGATCGGCGCGTCGGGCCATTTCCACGCGAAGGCGAGCATGACGCCGAAGACGGCGCCCGAGGCCCCGATCACGACCGGCGTTCCGATCAGGCCGATCAGGAGCACCGAGGTCAGCGCGGCGCCCACACCGCACACGAGGTAGTAGCGGATGAACCCCCGGCCGCCCATCTCCCGCTCCAGCGGCGGGCCGAAGAAGAAGACGGCGATCATGTTGAAGAGCACGTGCATGAAGCCGCCGTGCACGAACATGTAGGTGACGGGAGACCAGGGGCGGGTGAGCACCGTGGCGACCGAGAATCCGAAGAGGTCGTCCGCCAGCGGTGGCGGAAGGATGCCGAAGGCCATGATCAGCCAGATGCCGAAGTTCGCGACGAGCAGCCGCTTGACCCACGGCGTCAGATGGGCGGCGAACGGCCCTCCGCCGCGCGAGCCGTAGCCACCGCCCCCATAACCCCCGCCGAAACCCCCCGAACCGCCCCGTCCGGCCCGCTGGTCGTACATCCGGTCGGCCAGGCCCATCGTCAGTCCCCCGATCGAGAGGGCGACGCCGGCCCGTCGGCCGGACGTCTACAGGCCGAGCGGGCGATCCGCTCGCACAGCTCCGGGAAGGAGATCCCGGCGGCTTCGGCGGCCTTCGGCACGAGGCTCGTGGCGGTCATGCCGGGCAGGCTGTTCGCCTCCAGGCACCAGAAGGTCCCGTCCGGGCGGCGGCGGAAATCGACCCGGCTGACCGACTCCTGTCGGAGCACTCGGTAGGCGCGCACGGCGAGCCGCTTCAACTCGTCCGCCTCGGCGGCCGCCAGCTCGGCGGGCACGACGTACTCGGACTTCCCAGGGGTGTACTTCGACTCGTAGTCGTAGATCTCGTTCCCCGGGATGATCTCCACCACGGGGAGCGCTTCTCCCTCGAGCACGGTCACGGTGAGCTCCCGGCCGGGCACGAAGGACTCCAGCAGGACATCCGGATCGTAGTCCGCCGCCAGATCGAGCGCTGCCGGCAGCTCCGCTTCGTCGCGGACCACGGTGAGGCCCACGGTCGAGCCGCCACCCGCCGGCTTCACGACGAGCGGCAGGCCGAGCTGCGCCGTCGCCTCCACCGGAGCGGTCTCACGCTCGGCCCAGGCCGGCGTCGGCACGCCGGCACGGGCCAGGAGCTCCTTCGAGACCCGCTTGTCGAAGGCCAGCGCGCTGCCGAGCATGCCGGAGCCCGTGTACCGAAGGCCGGCCACCTCGAGCAGCGCCTGGACGCGGCCGTTCTCGCCCATTCCGCCGTGCAGGCCGAGAAAGACGACATCCGCCTCGCGAACAGCCGGGAGCTCGGGCAGAGCGGGCCCGACCGCGATGCGGCCCATACGGCGCAGCTCCTCCAGCGTGGGGGGCACGAGCCCCACCTCCCCGCCGAGGAAGCGGGGCTCCTCGTCCGCCGGGATCGCGCCGAACGCCGGATCCACGGGCACGACCTCGTGACCGCGGCTTCTCAGGGCCTCCACGATGGCGCGCCCCGAGGCCAGCGACACGCGTCGCTCCTCGCTGGTTCCGCCCAGCAGGACGGCGATCGTCAGGCGGTCGTTCATTCGGACCTCGCGCCGATCACAGGAACCCGTTCTCCCTCATCCATTCGTCGTCGTAGAGCTTCGACAGATAGCGCTCCCCGGTGTCGCAGAACAGTGCGACCACGCACGCCTCCGGGTCGTCGATCTCCGCCGCGACGTCGAGGGCGACACTCACGATGAGGCCGGTCGACCCTCCCGCCAGGATCCCTTCCTCCCGTGTGATCCGTCGGGCCGTCCGGAAGGCGGTGCCGTCGTTCACCGTGCGGAACTCGTCGACGAGATCGACGTCCAGGGTTCCGGGGATCTTGTCGTTCCCGACACCCTCGACCTTGTACTTCTCCCCCTCGATCAGCTCGCCCGTCCGCTTGTAGTGGGCGTAGACCGAGCCCTTCGGGTCCCCGGCGACGACCCGGATCTCCGGGTTGCGCGACTTCAGGTAGCGCGCCGCCCCCGTGATCGTCCCTCCCGTACCGGCCGACGCGATGAAGTGGGTCACGGCGCCCCCGGTCTGTTCCCAGATCTCGGGTCCGGTCGTCGCCTCGTGCGCCGCGGGGTTGGCCGGGTTGTAGAACTGGTCGGCCAGCACGGCGCCCGGGCGCTCCTCGGCGATCCGCCGCGCCACCGTGCCGTAGTGCTCGGGGTGGTCGGGCGGAACCGTCGGCACGAGCTGCACCTCGGCGCCGAACGCGCGCAGCAGCCGGATCTTCTCCTCGCTCATCTTGTCGGGGACCGTGAAGACGCAGTCGTAGCCGCGGACGGCCGCCACCATCGCGAGGGCGAGGCCCGTATTGCCGGCGGTTCCCTCGACGATCGTTCCGCCGGGCCGCAGCTCGCCGGATCGTTCCGCCGCGTCGACGATCGCCACCCCGATTCGGTCCTTCACCGACGCGGCCGGGTTGAACGACTCGACCTTCAGGTAGAGGGGCGTACGAAGTCCGTCCGCCAGTCGGCCCACGCGCACCAGGGGCGTCCATCCGATCGTATCGAGGATGCTCTCGTAGGGCCGGCTATGGGGATTCGACATTCGTCGAGTCTGTCTCCTGTTCGGGGATCGGGAAGATGACGGGCAGACGGCCCCACACCTGTACGGGTTCTCCTCCCTGGGCGGCCGGGCGGTAGCGCAGCCGCCTGGCGTTGGCCAGCGCGGCGGAATCGAGAGAGGGATGACCGCTGGATTCGACGACGAGGGCCGAATCGACCGTTCCCCGGCGTGAAATGAGCAGCCGGAGCACGGTCGTGCCCCCGACCCCTTCCTCCCATGCATCGGGGGGAACCTCGAAGCTCGCGTCCTCGTCGATCCGCACGGGCGGACGAAGGGGAGCGTCCTCCACGCCGAGCTGGAGCCCTCCCGCCATGCGTGGCGTATCGGCGCACCCCGCGCCGAAGAAGGCGGCCGCGACGCCGACGCCCAGGAGCCGTCCGAGGCTGTCGCTCACCCGTCCTCCGCCAGTTTCTTCAGCTCGGCCAGGGCGACGAGCGCGTCGAGCGGCGTCATCGAATCGGTGTCGTAGTCCGCCAGCTGCTCCCGGATCCGGGATTCGCGCCGCTCGAAGAGCGAGAGCTGATCACGTTCCGTCTCGGCGAGGTGGGACAGCCGGGTTCCGCCGTCGGAGCCGCGCTCCAGCTCGTGCAGCACCTCGAAGGCGCGCTCGACCACGGCGGGCGGGATGCCCGCGAGGCGCGCCACGTGGACGCCGTACGAGCGATCGCATCCGCCCGGCTCGAGCCGGCGCAGGAAGACGATGTCGTCGCCCCTCTCCCGCACCGCGACGTTCCAGGCGCTGACCCCGTCCAGTGAATCGGACAGCTCGACGAGCTCGTGATAGTGCGTGGCGAAAATCGTGCACGCTCCGATGACCTCGTGCACGTACTCGGTCACCGCCCAGGCGATGGCGACGCCGTCGTAGGTGG
>CAZOEX010000174.1:0-5449 GCA_964578925.1 uncultured Gemmatimonadota bacterium
CCAGCCAGTCCAGGGCGCGTTCGTTCTCCCCGGCCAGCGCGTAGCAGTGGGCGAGTTCGCGGGCGAACATCTCGCTGCGCCGGGCGGCGTTCTCGAACGCCGGCGTGACCGCGGCCACGGCCTCGTCCGACTCACCGCGCAGGGCGTGCGCCAGGGAGCGGGCGTAGGATTCGAAGACGCTGTCGGGAAATCGGGCCGCGGCGTCCAGAAGCACGTCGACGGCGCCCTCGATCCGGCGGTCGTACGCCAGGGCCCAGCCGAGAAACACCTGCGCGAACGGGCTTTCCGGGTCCATCTCGTGCTGGCGGCGATACGCCTCGACGGCCTCTGCGAACCGGCCCTCCAGAATCGGAACGAATCCCTGCACGCCCTGCGTGAGGGGAGTGAGCGGGTCGATCTCGAGGGCGCGTTCCAGCAGTGAGCGCGCCTCCTCGTTGCGGCCGGCGTGCGCGTAGACGTAGCCGAGGAGGAGCAGCGTGTCCGGATCATCGCGCTCGAGCTGGTGCGCGCGCTCGCCGGATCGTATCGCCTCGCGCAGGTTTCCGCGCTGGAAGGCGGCCCAGCCGGTCAGCCAGTGGCCCCGGGCCGAGTCGGGGTTCAGGGCGAAGACCTTCTCGGCCAGCTCCTCGACCCGCTCCACGGGCTCCGGGCCGCCTTCCGCTTCGCTCCCTCCGGCGGCCGGAGGATCCTGCGGCCCGCCGGTGTCGACCGACATTGCGGTGATGTGTCCGAGCGTGCTGTAGAGGAGCTCGTTCGGGCCGACGATCGAGAGGGCCGTTTCGATGTATCGCCGGGCCCGGTCGAGTCCTTCACGAGAGAAGCGCCACGCCTCGTACCGGGCCCGGAGGTACGATTCGTAGGCACGCGTGTCGGGGATCGGGCGGGCGGCCAGCGCCTGCTCCTCGCCCGACGAAAGCCGCAGGCGAAGGGCGTCGACGATCGCGCCCGCGACCTGCTCCTGGATCTCGAACACGTCGTCGACCGTACCGTCGAAGGTCTCCGCCCATAGCTGGACGTCGCGCTGCGCGTCGAGGAGCCGCGCCGTAATGCGGAGGGAACCACCCTGTTTCCGGACTCCTCCCTCGAGGGCGTAGCGCACGCCGAGCCGGCGGGCGATCGAGCGCACGTCCTCCTCGCTCTCCTTGAGCCGCATTGCGGAGGTGCGGGAGATCACCCGCACGGAACGAATGTGCGAGAGATCCGCGATCACCTCGTCCGTCAGGCCGTCGCTGAAGTACTCGTTGTCGGCGTCCGGGCTGATGTTCACGAACGGAAGCACGACGATCGACGGCTCCACCGTCTCCACGGCGTCCACCGCTGAACGGAGCTCCGTCAGGAGCGCCGCGCCGTCGGCGGGGCGGAGATCCGGGTTTCGGGAGAGGCAACGATGCACGAGACGCGCGAGGCCGGACGGAGCGTCGGGCCGCAGGGTGTCGAGGGGCGGCGGATCGTGGTTCACGATGCGGTGGATCAACGCTTCCGCCCCGTGGGCCCGGAAAGGTCGGACGCCCGCGAGCATCTCGTACATCACCACGCCGCCGGCCCAGACGTCCGACCGCTCGTCGACCACCCCGTCGCCACGGGTCTGCTCCGGGCTCATGTACGCGACGGTTCCGGCGCGTCCCACACCCGATGTCGGCCCGGCGTCGGGGATCTTCGCGATGCCGAAGTCCACGATCTTGAGCACGCCCCGATCGGTCACGATCAGGTTGGCGGGCTTGATGTCCCGGTGCACGATGCCGGCTTCGTGGGCCCTCGAGAGGCCGTCGGCGAGCTGGAGGCCGAAATCGGTCGCGTCGCGAATCGGCAACGGGCCGCGGGCGATCTTCCGCTCGAGCGTCTCGCCTTCGTAGTATGCCATGGCGATGTACAGGCGGCCGTCTTCCGGGTCGTCCGACGCGAGCCGGGCCGCACCGATCTCGTGCACGATGCCGATGTTCGGGTGATCGAGCGCGGACGCTGCCCGCGCTTCCGCGTGCAACCGGGCGCGCGCTGCCGGAACGGCGCTCAGATGAGGCGGCAGGAACTTGAGTGCTACCGGCCGGTCCAGCGTCACGTCCCGGGCCCTGTACACGATCCCCATCCCGCCCCCGCCGAGGTGCTGAAGCGCCTCGTAACGGCCCGCGATCCGGCCAGCCGGCGGCGACGGTATGCTCGGCACTGCGGGGTCTTCCGCGGCGGGGAAGGCGACAGGCAGGACTCTTCGGCCCAGCCGGTCGAGGAAACTCGGCGCCGCGTCGTGGGAGGCGAGGAGGGAGATCAGCTCGGCATGAAGCTCGGCGTCCCGACCGCAGGCTTCGGAGAGGAACGCGGGGCGTTCGGCCGGAGGCAGGTCGACGGCTCGCTCGAAGATCTCACCGAGGCGGTCGCGCTCCACGGGTTGCGCCTCGTCAGCCGGGTCGCCCGGGTCCGTAGTGTCCGCCGGCCGATCCCCCTTCATCCTGTCATCTCCCGATGCAGCCACGCCTGGGCCACGGCCCAGTCGCGTTTGACCGTACGGGGCGAAACCTCGAGGGCCGTCGCCGTCTCCTCGACCGTCAGCCCGCCGAAGAATCGGCATTCGACGACCTGGCTCTGCCGCGGATCGACCGCCTCGAGGCGATGCAGTGCCTCGTCGAGGGCAACGAGCAGCTCCGACTCCCGTTCCGTGAACTCGACTCGACCGCGCGGTGCATCGAACTCGTCCAGGCTGAGTCGCTCGAGGTCCCCGCCTCGCTTCTCCGCCCCCCGATTCCGGGCGTAATCGCACAGGATGTGGCGCATCGCCCTCGCCGAAAGGGCGCGGAAGTGGGCGCGGTCCTCGACGTCGAGCTGCGACTGGTCGACGAGCTTCGCGTACGCCTCGTGAAGCAGGGCCGTAGTGTTGAGCGTGTAGTTCCCGTGCCAGCGCCGCCGCTGGCGGCCGGCGATCTCCTTGAGCTCGTCGTACAGGAGACCGAAGAGCTCGTCCAGAGCGCCGCGGTCTCCGCCCTGGAGCTCCTTCAGGAGTCGCGTGACGGTGTCCTGCGTCTGCTTCACCCCGACTCACCTGGAGACGTTGGGGGGGTGGTGACCCGGCGGGTGTCCGCGAAGCCACCGCATCGACCCCAAGCTACCTGCGCTCTCATCCGGCTTCAACGGAGGAAGCCCGCGAGCCGGCATGGCCCCTCCCACCTCTCGATTCGCGTACACCGAGATGAAGGCATCACGGCAACCCCTGTGAAAGGAGAACACGATGAGGATTCGACACGGCATCATGATTCTGCTGCTGGTCACGCTGGCTTCCGCTTGCGACCCGATCACGGGCCCGGAGACATCCGGGAACGACGCGGCCACGCCGGTGACGACGGTTGCAGACGTCGCGGCCCCGACCCCGGCCTCCGGCACGTTCACCCAGACCGCGGTCACCGGGCTCCAGGTACGGTCCGCCGGCCCGAACACGATTCTCGAGCAGACGTCGCAGGGAACGATCTCCGGCACGCTGAGCGGGAGCTACACCGATCAAGTGAGGGTCGTGATACATCCCAACGGACGATTCAACGCTCACTTCACGATCACCTGTGAATGCACGGTGAACGGCGAGTCGGGCGTCCTCGAGTTCGTGGCGAGCGACCGCGGCGAGATCGTGAGTCCGACGACGGCCGTCTTCGCGGGTCGCGCCGTCATCAACGGCGGTAGTGGGGACCTCTCGGATCTCCGGGGCGTGCTCGACATCGAGGGCACGGTCGACGTGGTGAGCGGACTGTCGACCTACACCTACTCCGGGCGGATCCACTGACCCATGCGTGAGACGAACCGCTCCGTGGAGGAGCAGTCAGGCTCCGTACCACCGGAGCCGCACGCCAGCGTCAAGCAACAATTCGACGAGGCGCAGGACGATGGTCGCTACGAGGAAGGCATGCGGAGGATGGCGTTCTACCATCGCCACTGCCAGGATCCAGTGATCTTTCAGGCCCTCGGCGACGTCCGCGGGAAGGCGCTGCTCGACCTGGCGTGCGGTTCCGGGTTCTATACGCGGCGCTTCCGGGCCGAGTGCGGCGCGGATCCCGTGCTGGGCGTCGACCTGTCCCCTCGGCAGATCGAGCGGGCTCGGGCGGTCGAACGGGACGACCCGCTGGGCATCGAGTATCGGACCGGCGACGTGCTGGGACTCGATTTGGATCGCCGCTTCGACGTGGCCACCGCGATTCATCTGCTTCACTACCTGCAGAACGGTGAGGAGCTCGCGTCGGCATTGAGCAGGATTCGCGAGCTGCTCGTCGACGACGGCTACTTCGTCACGATGATCGCGAACCCGGAGTTCGATATCGATCGCCACGACGCGGCGGACTCGAAGAGGAAATTCGGCTACTACTTTTCCCTGGCGGAACCCGGCAACGGGGGGCTGATGCGCTTTCATCCGGGAGGATTCGAGAAGGAGCGCGAGCTGACGGTGGAGTTTCGGCGATGGAAACGGGGTTTCCTCGACGACATCGCCCGCGAGGTCGGCTTCGTACCGATGTGGTACGAGCCGTTCATCAGCCCCGAGGGCCTTTCGACGCATGGTGCGGATTACTTCGAGAACTGCCTGGCGAATCCGCAGAGCAAGCTTCTCTACCTGGCTTGCCAGCCGACGACGTCGGCGTGATTCCGATCGGGTCGCTCGAGCCCCGATCGCGGTCGCGCACTTCCATCCCTCGCCGGCATCTTCTAGCTTGTCGGCCATGGAGAAATCGACCCCCAATCTGATAAAGAAGCTCTTTTTCCGACTCGACGGAACGGCCGACAGCGCGAAGGTGAAGTTCACCAGCGCGGCGGGGAACGACTGGGAGGCGGAACTCTCGCTGCATTCCGGCGAGGGACCCCAGGCGCCGCGGCTCATGGTGATGTTCCGCCGTCCCCGCTACCCGCGGGTTCCGCAGCGCTACACGCTCCTGCCGCCCCGCTTCTCCAAGGTTCCCGACGAAGCCGCCGAGCAGGTCACGGAGGACGATCTGCGCGAGCTGCTCTCGACCAGCGTCCAGGTATAGGGAGCGAGACCGCATGGCACGCGAGTTCATGGACGACGACATGATGCGCTGGGAGGCCTACGTCTCCGGTGGTCAGCCGGGTGGCGAGAAGGCGGCGCGCATCTTCTTCCTCAGTCTCGACTCGCCGCTCGCCCGGGCGCGCTTCGTCCGGCACGAGAGCCGCAACGTGGCCGAGGCCGAGCGCGAGCTTCGCGCGATGAGCGACGACGACCTGCGAGGGCTGCTCGCGACCAGCGTCCCCAACGACTGAGCGGCAGCGACGTGCGAGACGGACGCGAGGGGTCGATCGAGGTCATCACGGGCGTGATGTTCAGCGGCAAGAGCGAGGAGCTGCTGCGCCGCGTCCGCCGGGCCCTCATCGCCCGACGGAGAGTGCAGGTCTTCAAGTCCCACCTGGACGACCGCTACAGCGGCCTCCACGCGATCAGCTCGCACGACGGGCGGAAGATCGAGGCCCATCC
>CAZOEX010000175.1:0-5385 GCA_964578925.1 uncultured Gemmatimonadota bacterium
CCGATCTACGGCTTCTCGGCGAGCCGCACCGCGTCCCCGAAGGCCAGGATCTCGGCCGCCGAGCCCATCACGTACGCTGTCGTGAATCGCAGGTTGATCACGGCGTCGGCGCCGAGAGAGCGGGCTTCTTCGATCATCCGGTCGATCGCTTGCTCGCGAGACTCGGCCATCATCTTCGTATACTCGCGCACCTCGCCGCCGATCATGTTGCGGAACACCGCCACGATGTCCTGTCCCAGGTGGCGGGCGCGAATCGTATTGCCGCGCACCAGGCCGAGCGTCTCCACGACGCGGCGGCCGGCGATCTCCGAAGAAGGTGTGATCATCATCGTTCGACATCCCTGTATGGATCGGTTCGAAACACGTTCACGCGGTGGCGTACCACGGAGACTAGAAGAATGACCAGGCCGAAGAAGACCGCGAGTACGCCGTAGCGGACGACGAGCGGGAGCGTCGTGTCGGCGAGCAGGTCACCTACCCATCGCCATACGGCCCAGCTCCCCACGACGATCGCGCCGACCGACAGCAGCAACCATCCGACGCCGCGCTCGACGCGGCTGTACACGCTCGTCCAGTATCCGTCCCAGACGTCTTCGGGCGGATTTCGAAGCTCGAGTCCCATGATCGCCTCCCGGGCGCGGGAGAGGCGTCGCCACTCCCCGCGCAGTTCCTCGTCTCGCGCCAGCCGGTCCTCGAAAGCGGCCTTCTCGTCCGCGTCGAGCTCGCCGTCCAGCGCTCGCATCAACAGGTCCCTGTCTTCGTTCATACCTTCCGTCCGCTCGTTCTCACTCCTCCGCCTCCAGCGCGTCGGCGAGCGCCCGGCGCGCCGTGTAGAGTCGCGACATCACCGTTCCCTCCGGGATCTCCAGCAGTTCGGCGATCTCGCGATACTTCATTCCCTCGAACTCCCGCAGCACCAGGACCTCGCGCTGGGCCTCGGGGAGCCCGGAGAGCGCCCTTGCCACGATCCGTCGTGCCTCGTCGCGGCGCAGACGGCCCTCGGGGCTCTCCCCCGGACCACCGCCCGTCAGGTCCTCGGCCAGCCAGGCGCCCGTCTCGTCCAGCAGCCGCTGCCGGTTCTTCCGGTCCCGCAGGAAGTTGAAGCACAGCCTGCGCAGGATCGCGTAGTACCACGGATAGAACGGCCGCTCGGGGTCGAGCTTCTCCGCGTGCTTCAGCGCCCGAACGAAGGCGTCTTGCGACAGATCGAGCGCGTCGTCCGGCGATCCGACCAGACCGAGCGCCGCGCGGTACGCCCGGCGCATGTTGCGCCGGACCAGTTCGCCGAACGCCGAGGAGTCGCCGTGACTCGCCCGCTCCATGAGAAGCGTCTCGCTCGCGTCGGCGTAGCGGGCCGCGGCTCGAGACATCTTCCCTGGCTCCTCCGTACGCTCTGGCGGCTGCACTCTGTCGGTCATGCTACACGTCGCCCTCGCGGTATATTCGATTCGTAGCTCACGGCATCGGAACCACGGCCCGGAAACGCGAAGGGGAGTCCATGAAGCTGTTCGCACCATCGGCTCGGCGGAGGTCCCGTCGCAATGCAGCCCTGACGTGCTTCGGTGCCTGGTTGCTCGTCGCTCCGCTTCCGACGGCAGCGCAGGACTCGACGGAGGCGGAGGCCGCGCGATGCGGCGCGCCCGAGTATCGGGAGTTCGATTTCTGGGTCGGAGAGTGGGAGGTCCGGAATCCGCCCGGCGACCTCGTGGGGCGCAGCTCCATCCGTCGAATTCTCGGTGGATGTGTGATCCACGAATCGTGGACGGGTACGGACGGCTCGACGGGGGAGAGCTTCAACATCTACGACGCCCGCCGAGCAGTCTGGCACCAGACGTGGGTCGACAACTCCGGACTTCTCCTGGAGCTGGAGGGCGGACTCGAGGGACAGGCGATGGTGCTCCGCGGTGAAACGGAGACGCCGGACGGCGCGGGGAGGTTGCAGCGGATCACGTGGACGCCGGTGGGAGACGGGTCGGTGCGGCAGCTTTGGGAACGCTCGACCGACGGCGGCGTCACCTGGGCGACCGTTTTCGACGGCACATACCGCACCGCCGGCGCCGACGGCGTCCAGCAACCGGAGGACTGAACCGGGACGGCATGCGCCGGCCCGGCCGTCGGTCCACCGCCTCGCCGCAACGAAAATGGCGCTACGCGTCGTCCGACGAGGGAATCACGGACGCCGGACGCCCGTTCGAGACGACCCACTTGATCTTCGGCTCGCCGTCGACCGTCTCCGTCACGACCCAGTAGTGGCCGGAGTAGTCGCCGGTCTCGGTTCCACTGATCGTGTACCAGCCGCCGTCGATCATCCGGCCCTCGCCCAGGCTCTCCGACCGGACGCCGTGGAGGTCCATCGTTCCGCCGACTCGCTGCTCCATCAGATCCGCGATCGCCTCCCGGCCCTCGACGGCGGGAAGGTCGGCGAAGGCCGCCCAGGAGTCCTCGGTGTACAGCGCCGCGACGGCCCCGGGGTCCCCGGCGTTCCAGGCTTCCTCGTAGGCGGCGAGCAGCTCGCCCATCTGCGTCCCCTCCGGCGGGGGCTCGCCGGCCGTTCCCTGCAGCATCTCTGCGGACTGCTGGGCGTCGAAGTTCGTGATCACTCCGAGGAGAGTCCAACCGTCGGCGGTGCGGGCGTTCGCCGTCATGTAGTGGCCGCCGTACGTCATCGCATCCCCATCGTCGGGCGTGACGGTGACGTCCCACGTGCCGATCGTGACCGCCATCTCCCCGTCGGCGCCGACGATGGCGTCGAGCTGCTCCAGCGCGAGGTCGGGAGAGGCTTCCATGTCTTGGGCCAGGTTGGCGGCGATCGCTTCCCGTCCGTCGTGCACGCCGCCGTCCGCGAGCAGTGCGACCGCGTCTTCGGCGTACATGTCGGCCACGATGTCGGCGTGGCCCATGTCGTAGTGCTCCTCGTAGCTCGCGCGCAGGGCGTCGAGCTCGGCCACTGCATCCGTGCTCCGCTCCATTTCGTCGCCATCGGTCGTCGCTTCGTCCGCCGGCTGGCAGGCGCCGATGAGCAGAGCGAGGGGGAGCAGGAGGCTTCGTGTGCGGATATCCATTGGGTGCGTCCTTCGTGAGGGATGGGTGTGGAACACTCGCACAGTACGCGCGCGGGTCCGGAAACGTCAATCTTCGGGACCCGAACCCGGCGATGCTCCCCGCGCGTCCCGCCGGCCTTGCTGTTGCCCGAAGGAAGGTCGGCCGTGAACATCGAGGGGTGCGCATCCTCCATTTCAGCGACCTGCACATCGGCCTCGGGCTGCGGAAGGTTCCGTTCTTCGACTGGCCCGGGAAGCGGATCGCCGGCGGCCTCAATCTGTTGCGCGGGCGGGGTCGGCACTTCGCCGAGGCCGCCCGCAAGGCGCTGGCCCTCGTCGAGCTCGACCGGGAACTGGACTCGGACATGGTCCTCTGCACCGGCGATCTCACCGCCCTGGCGACCCACAAGGAGTTCGAGGCCGCGCAGGAGCTGCTCGAGCCGCTCCCCGACGATCCGCGCTTCGTCGTCACGCCCGGCAACCACGACGCCTACACGAGGCCCACGGTGCGAGAAGGCCGGTTCCGCCAGTATTTCGAGAAGGGAACCCGGACGGACCTCCCCGACCTCACGACGGACGGCCCCTGGCCCGTCATCCGCCTGCCGGATGACGACGTGGCGGTCATCGTGATCAACAGCGCCCGGAGCCATCTTCTGCCCTGGCGCTCCAACGGGCGAATCCCGCGCGCGCAGATCGAGGGCATCGAGGCCGCTCTCGCCGATCCGCGGGTGGCCGGGCGGTTCGTCTTCCTGATGGCCCATCACGCCCCCTGTCGGCCCGACGGTTCCCCGGACACGAAGGAGCACGGACTGCAAAACCTCGACGAGTTCCTCGAGGCGGCCGCGTCGATCGAACGGGGTGCCCTCCTCTGCGGGCACGTCCACAGCGTCTTCCGGCGACGGATCGACGAGTTCTCCGGCGAGGTGTTCTGCGCCGGAAGCGCGACGTTCGAGGGACGGGAGGGTGTCTGGGTGTTCGACCGCGACGGCGCGGGCCTCTGGACCGCTCGGCGCGGAAGCTGGACGGGCCACGGCTACGAGATCGAACCGGAAGGCGCGGCGGTGGCGGGCCAGGAGATCGCCGTCGGGCAGGAGGGGCCGTGAGGAGGATCGAGACGCGGGAGGTCGGGATCGACGTCCCCGGAGTCGGACGCGTCTCGGGTCTGCGGCTGCAACCGACAGACGCGACGGCCCTCTGTCTCCTCGCCCACGGCGCCGGTGCCGGGATGCGGCACACCTTCATGGAAGCGGCGGCCGGGGAGCTCGCCGGCCGCGGGATCGCAACGCTTCGTTACCAGTTTCCCTACATGGAGCGCGGCGGTGGGCCGCCCGACCGACGGCCGGTGCTCGTCGCGACGGTGCGAGCGGCTGCCGCCATGGCGGCGGAATGGGCCGACGCGGAGGACCTGGTCCTCGTCGCGGGCGGCAAATCCATGGGCGGCCGGATGACCTCCGCAGCTGCCGCCGAGGCGACCCTCTCAGCCGTGCGCGGACTCGTCTTCTTCGGCTTCCCGCTGCACGCGGCCGGCAAGCCGTCCACGGACCGCGGAGACCACCTCGCATCCGTCGGGCTGCCGATGCTGTTCCTGCAGGGCACGCGAGATCGGCTCGCGGATCTCGAGCTTCTGCGACCCCTTCTCGCCGACGTGACGCCGACACCGGAGCTTCACGTGGTCGACGAGGCCGATCACGGTTTCCACGTGACGAAACGGAGCGGACGCACGGATGCCGTCGTGATCGAAGAGCTGGCTACCGTAGCCGCCGCCTGGGTCGAGGGCCTCGCGAGGAACTAGCCTAGCTTCACCGCAGCCAGCTTCACCGCAGGTCGTTCGCCCGGATTTCCCTCGTCCACACCACGCTTCCGTCCGTCGCCCGCAGCGTGATCGTCAGCACCCGGTCCTCGCGCGGACCCGAGAAGTCGAGCGTCGCGAAGTTCCGGTCGGCGTACAGGGTGCCCGGAACCCCGAGATGGTTGTCGTTGCTCTCTTCGTCCGTGTCGGCCGGCCCCGCGGTGAGCGGCGAGACGGTGACGTCGTAGAGCGGGTACGTCCCGTACCGCGGCATCCGGCTCAATACGGAATGATGGACGTCGCCGGTCAGGAAGAGCACGCCCTCGATGTCGTTCTCGCGCAGCGCCGCCAGAAGGCGGCCGCGCTCCTTCGGAAAGGTGGCGTAGTTCTCCCATCGCGCCACGGGGTTGAGCACCTGGCTCCCGTTCACGACGATCTTGAACGTGGCCTGACTCGAGGCGAGCGCGTCGACGAGCCATTCGAGTTGCGGACCCAGCATGCGACGGTCGCCCACCCGGTTCTCGGACGTGCGATGCCAGCGGTCGTCGAGCAGGA
>CAZOEX010000176.1:0-2006 GCA_964578925.1 uncultured Gemmatimonadota bacterium
GCGCGTACGGGGTGTATCGAGCCGATTTCGCGCGATCGCCTGCGCCCGAAGACGACGATCCAGTGGGGTCCTCGCGGAGAGGGATCGGTGGGTCGGTGATGGGGAACGCGCCGGGAAAGTCGGCAGGGGCAGCCTTCTCCTTCCCGGTCCATTCCTCGACGTCGATCCGGTAGACGGCGGTCCGGCCGAGCTCGTCTTCGGTGATGGGACGATAGTCGCGGCCCGGTCGCAGGTGCGGCGCGTACCGGTCCAGCAGCCGCTGGAGCGCGGCCCGCTTCGCCTCCGGGTCGGTGAGCGTCACGGCCCGGCCGTACACGACCACCGACGCGTATTCGACGCTGAACTCGAGCGCCTCATCGGCCGGCAGCAGCCTGCCCACCAAACCCGCCGAGAATGTGGCCGGGACGGGGTCGTCGAGAATCTCGGGCGTCCTTCCCGTTCGGGCCGTGTGCATGTAGATCGCGTGGTCCTCTTCGACGTACACGAAGAGGTTCGAGTTCAGATGTGGGGCGTCGCCCGATGGGAGGGCCAGGAAGCCGTAAGGCGCCTCCGCCAGGAACCGTCGGATCCCGGCGTCGTCCATGCGCCGGTCTCGCCGGCGTACTTCGGTGTGTTTGCTCATGCCGGGAAGCTAACAGGAGCCGCATGGTCCCGGAGCCCCGGCTGGTTCTTGTGGCTAGCTTCTCACTCCGAATCGACTCGATCCGCCGAATCGTCGGACGGCCGCTTCTGAAAAACGACAGGCTCGTCCGGCCACGGTCTTTCGACGATGAGTCGTCGTGCGTCGCCCGCGCTCCCGAACTCGAAACGCAGGGGAACGCGCAGCGATCCCCAGAAGCGGCCGCGGGAAATGGGGATCATCCTCACCGGAGGACGGTCGGCGGCCTGGATCGTCATCCCCGAGTCTCCGACTGCGACCGTCAGCGTGAACCCGGCACGGGCCGAATGATAGCTGCCCGTATATCGGGCGTAGTCCACCGAATCCAGCTCGACCCCCGGAGGCGCTTCTCCAGAGTTGAGCCTCCCGAGCCCATGGGTCTGGCCGCAAACCTCGCAGGACGTCGGCTCCGCGTGGTTGTTCACGTGGTGCGGGAACGGGATCACCGACTGCAGGTATGCGTGCATGGCCTGGAGGTCTTCGTCGGAGAGATTCCGGAATACGATCCACGGCATCAACGGGCTCAAGGTGCCGCCCTTCCCGGTGCGCATGACGGAAACGAACGCGTCTGGCCCATACTGAATCCCGCTCGCGTGCGGCGTGATGTTCGAGCTGAACGCGACTCGCTCTCCGCGTTCGATGCGATTGCCTCCGGCGAACAGCGCTCCCCCCATACCCGACCAGGCGGTATGGCAACCGCGACAATCTCCCAGCCGGACGAGCGCCCGGCCTCTCTCCATGGGGTCCGAGGCGGATAGATCCACGGGACGGAGCTCGATCGGAGCTTCCGCTTCGAGACGGTCCCGCTCCTCCGGTCGAAGCCTCGTCGCCGGTAACGGATTGCGTATGGGGTCGAGAGAACGGAGGTAGGCGATGACCGCATTCACGTCACGGTCCGAAAGGTGCCGAAACGTCAAGTAATACATCAGATGGTGGAGCCTCCGGCCGTCTCGCCCGATGCCGCGACGGATGGCCCGGGCCAGTTCCTCGTCCGTCCACCTGCCGATGCCCGTTTCCGGATCCGGAGTGAGATTGCCCGCGACGATGCGGTAGTCGCCGTCCTCGCGCATGATCCGGCCCGCGCCCTTTCGGCCGTCTGCCGGCGCCGCCCCCGGCTCGGTCCAGTCGCGCTCGGAGTGGCAGATCATGCACTGGAGAAGGCCCTCGACCAGGTACTCCCCCCGCTCGATGGGAGTTTGCTCGAACGTTGCGGCGGCCACGTCGGCGGTGGCAGGTGGTCGGGCTGTTTCCTCGGCCGGGTTGCAGGCCGGGAGCAGAACCACGAGAACGATCAAATAGAAGGCAGCACGACGGAATGCAGGCACGTGACTCATCGTTTCCTCAGGCA
>CAZOEX010000176.1:2106-5353 GCA_964578925.1 uncultured Gemmatimonadota bacterium
GTCAAAACCATACTCTTGCGCATCCCGGGGCTCCTTGCTCGATGAAGTCGGAAGACGGCCGTCGTCTGAGTCCGCTCGGCCTCAGTCCACGACCGGGTCGAAGCCCATGCGACCTTCGTCGAGGTAAATCCTGTCATCGGCCGCCGCCGTTCGGGGCCATTCGATCCCGAGCGCCGCGAGGCGCTCCTCCGCGGTCGCGGCCCGCGCCCGGAACGGCGGGTCGGCGTCGCTCCACAGCTCGGCGAGTTCCGCGTAGTGGGGAGCGGCCTTCTGCGGTCGCCCGGCCTCCTCCAGCAGCCGACCCAGCCGCTCCAGCGCTCGACCGCGCCACCAGGGGTCGGTGTCGTAGCGCTGCCGGGAGGGCGTCTCGAGATAGCGACGGTAGTATGCGATGGCGCTGTCGCGCTGTCCCATTCGGTCGAACGCCGAGCCGATGCCGATCAGGGCGGGCAGCGGATCTTCGCGCTCGGTGTCCGCGCGCCGCCATTCCACGACGGCGTCGCGGTCGCGGCCCTCCGCTTCGGCGAGTCGGGCCCGGAGCCAGTGCGGCACCTGCGATCCGGGAACGAGCGAAGCGACCTCCGACTGCCAACGCGCCAGGTAGTCACGGGCCCGGCCGAGCCTGCCCCCCCGGGCGTTGACCTCGGCGAGCTCGAGGAACGGACGCTCGAAGGGCTCGAGTGTCTCCAGCGGATAGGCGCGGATCGCCTCGTCGACGAGCGCCAGGGCGGCGGCCGTGTCGCCCGCGACGCCCAGCTTCAGCAGCGCGAGGTCCAGCGTATGGGTGAGATACGTCTGGACGGAGCCGAGCTCGAGGGTCGCGGCGATCCCGTCCCGGGCGTGCCGCTCGGCTTCCTCCATCCGTCCCATCGTCGCGTACAGCCTCGACTGTAGAATCGCGATCCGGGCCTGCTGGGCGGGGTTGTCGCGGGTCCGTCGGCGGGCCCCGGCGAGCTCGGTCGCGGCGGCGTCGAAGTCGGCCGCGGCCATCTCCATCGTGGCACGCCACCACGAGGCATCCAGCCCGGGCACCTCGTGCTCGAGAGCGCGGTAGGTCGCCGCGGCGTCGCGAAAGCGCCCCAGGTTCACCTGGTAGCCCGCCAGGTTCAGGAGGACGATCGACCGGCCCGGATCGAGCTCGAGCCCGCGGAGAAGCATCTTCTCCGCGCGTTCCCACTCGCGGTTCTCGGCGTACAGGTTGGCCAGTGAGAAGAGCGCCGCCGTGCGGTCGGGGAAGCGGATGCTGTACGCCTCCCAGGCGTCGATCGCCCGCCTCCGGTCCCGCGTGACGAACTGGTGATAGACGGCCTCGAATCGCAGCCGCTCCTCTTCGGTCATTCGCTCGCGCATCTCGTAGGCATGGATCCGGTCGCTGATCTGGCGTGCGGGATCGCGTCCGAGGTTCTGCAGACAGGCGGCGCGGCCGGCGAAGGCCATCGCGAAGGTCGAGTCTCGCTCGATGGCGTCGTCCATCAGGAGGACGCAGCGTTCGAACTGGCCGCGCTCGTTCGCTTCGGCGCCCTCGGAATAGCTGCGCAGGGCCGCGAGCGAGCTCGTCCGCACGTGCTGCAGCCCCGGACTGCGCCGGAGTGATCCCAGAGACTCCCCGATCCGCTCGCGGATCCGGACCGACAGGCGCTCGATGGCCGGAATCAGGGCGTCGGGCGCCTCCGCGCTCTCCATGCCCGCCACGAGCTCGGCGCCCGAGTCGGCGGCGAGGAGCCGGACCGACACCGTGTACCGGGAACCGACGGCGTGCAGTTCGCCGGCGAGGACGGCCTCCCAGCCGTCTCGGATCGCCGCCTCTCGCGCCGTCTCGGCATCGAGCGGGGCTTCATCGTCGACCTGCATGAGCTCACGGACCTCGCCGACGCGGGCGGGAGACACCAGCGCCACCGCTGGAGACTGGGAGAGATGGACCCGAAAGGCTCGCTGCAGCGCGGTCACGAGGCCGGGGTCGCCGACGTGATCCTCGAAGTCGGCCAGCACGATCCGGCCGTCGGCCGGGAGTACGCCGCGCGCGATGAGGGTCCCGGCCGGGCCGAAGCCCTGCGCCCGGAGAGTCATCCAGCCGGCGGTCCCGAGCAGCAGAACGAGCAGGGCGGCCGCGCCGGCGCCCGTCGTACGGCGCCAGGTGAGCAGCTTGCCCAGCCGGCCTCCCTGGACGAGTCCGGTCAGCATAACGACGACGAGACCGGCCGCGAGGAGCGCGACCAGGGCCGTTCCGAACCACAGCGGGAGGCCGACCAGCGAGCCGAGGGTGTCGGCGACCTGCAGGACGAGCCAGGCCGCCACGGCGTATCCGCCCAGCAGCTCCCACACGGAGCGCCGCTCCAGCAGCTGTCCGAGCCCTAAGAATCGATCCATCGGCCGTTCTCCCGGTCGTCCCCCATGCATACCGCCGTCCGCGTTCCCGCAGGTACGGTGGTCCCGCCTTCCCGCAGGCACGGTGGTCCCCATGAAGAATGCGTGCTCTCCCGTGCCCGTCGGACATCGAGGGGTACTCTCTGGACTGCGTGACCTCCACGGCCCAGCCTTCACCCTCTACAGATCTTCGAACCAGCTCTCCCGGAACCCGGAGAACCGGATGTGCAGACTCTACGGCTTCCACGCCTCCCACCCCACCACGCCTTCGTGCGAGCTCGACGAGGCCCAGAACTCGCTGCTTGCCCAGAGCGTCGAGGACGAGCGCGGACTCACGAATCTACATGGTTGGGGAATCGGGCACGTCCTGCCCGACGGCTCCCTCGACTGCGAGCGCCAGGCCGATCCGGCGAACGAGTCGGAAGCGTACCGGCGTCGCGCGGCGTCGATCGAGTCGATCAGCGTCGTCGCGCACGTGCGCCGGGCGACCGTGGGTGAGCCGAAGCTGGTGAACACTCACCCGTTCCGGGCCGACGACTCGCTGCTCGTCCACAACGGCCACATCGGAGCGTTCGATCGGGTACGTCCCCGCATGCTCGAGGCGATGGGCCGGGAATGGGCGGAATCGGTGGCGGGCGACACCGACAGCGAGCACTTCTTTCGACTCCTCATGTCGCGCCTGGACGGTCGAACCCCCGAGGCCATGGTGGGTGTCCTCGCGGAGACGGCGAACGATGTCGTCGGATGGTGCCGGAACGAAGGCGCCGACGCCGCCTTGAACGTGATCTGGGCCGTAGGCGAGGAGCTCGTCGGAACCCGGCTGCGGCGTAGCCTGCAGGTCGTCGAGCGGTTCGAGCCGTACGCGTGCCCCGTCTGCGGGAAG
>CAZOEX010000177.1:0-5309 GCA_964578925.1 uncultured Gemmatimonadota bacterium
TGTCCCGCACGGCGCCTCCGGACAGATCCTTCCGCGTCTACTTCGTAGGCGGAGGGACTGCCGTCCAGGCCGGATGGCGAACTGCCACGATCGATGCCGACCTGCACGCCGACGACGAGGCGGTGTTCCGCGATGTACAGGGGATCAAGGAGCGCCTCGACCTGAATATCGAATTCGCCCGGCCCGAGTACTTCGTTCCACCGCTCGAAGGCAGCGCCGACCGCCACGTCTTCGTCGACCGCATCGGCAACGTCGAGTTCTACCACTACGATCCGTACGCTCAGCTTCTGTCGAAGGTCGTCCGCGGCTTTCGCAAAGACATGCTGGACGCCGAGCGTTTCGTGACGACCGGCATGGTCGATCTCGAGACTTTCGTCGAACTGGTACGGGACATTCCCGACTCGGCATATGCCAGATATCCCAATCTGAGCCGTGCTGCCGTCGAAGGGGCGGTCGAAGACCTGGCCTCGGCGCTCGGGTAGTCGACGCACGGGGCGTGAGCGCTTTACCACGGCGCGGGGCACTCAACTCCTCAAATACGAGGCTCCGTTTACGTCGATGATGCATCCCGTGATAGATTCGTTGCCGGGCCGGGCGAGGAAGGCGATCACCTCGGCGACCTCGCGGGGCGTGGCCACGCGCCCAAGCGGGCTCTGGTTCCGGACGGATCCCGCATGGGGTCCGGCGAGCGTGTCCGCCGCCATGTCGGTGTCGACCCAGCCGGGGGCGACCGTGCAGACGACGACGCCGTGCGGGGCGAGCGCCTTCGCCATGGATTGACCAAGGGCATTGAGCCCGGCCTTGCTCGCGCCGTAGGCGGGAGCGTCAGGCTCGCCCCGGAAGGCGCCGCGCGAGGAGACGTTGACGATTCGCCCGGATCCCTGCTCGACCATGCGAGTCCCGATGAGATAGGAGAGGTGAGCCGGACCGAGGAGGTTGACCGCGAGCGTACGGTCCCACGCTCCCTTCCACTCGTCGAAGGTCACCTCTGTGGGGGAGTGCTCCTCGAAGACGCCGGCGTTGTTGACCAGGACGTCGAGCCGCCCGAACCGGTCGAGGACCTCGTCGGCCAGGTCCCGCAGTGATGCTGCTTCACCGAGGTCGGCGGCCACCGTAAAGTGCCCGTCGCCCGGCAGGCCCTCCAGCACCTCTTCGGCGGCATCGCAGCTAGTCGCGTAGTGGACGGCGATGTGCGCCCCCTCCTCGGCCATCAGCTCCGCTGTAGCCCGGCCAATGCCCCTCGATGCCCCGGTGACGAGCACGTTTAGGCCCTCGAGAGTCTGTCCGTTCATGATGATCCTCTCCTGCTGAGTAGATCGAGTTCCGCCAGTCGTCCAGGGCTACCACCCGGACAATTGGCCAGACACTCCGCCTCAGCGTTCGTCGTGACGGGATCGGCCTGATTTCTATCAAGGGGTAACGTCTCGAAACCGAAGGTGTGAGGAAACCGTCGTCAGACCGGCCTCGATCCTGGGCATAGTGTTCGCCACCTGGCGGCGGTTACTCCCGCTGCCGTCGCAGCTCGTCCGCTCAGAGCGACTACGCGAGATCTATGTGCTGCGGATTGGAGATGGACGATTCGTTCTCTCGGGCAGTGTGAGGTTGCCCATCCGGTGGCAACCGTGGTTGGCGTGCTGGGCGACACTCGGCCCGGTCCGGCTAGGAGTTGGCCGCCACGAGAATTTCTCGCACGCGCGTCGCGAGGTCGATCATCGCGTCCCGACCCGGCATCTTCGCCGCCTCAGCGCCGACATCGATGATCAGATCCCCCAGTTCGAACACGACGTGCGGTTGAAACGAGGCATCGACGAAAACGGCGGCGTCCCCCAGCGAAGGTACGGGGGTCGTCTCGGCGTCGAAGCCGCCGGCGTGCGCGGCGATTGATGGAGTGATGGCGGGCGCGATCTCGACGCTTATGAAGCCGAAGTCCGTACCCCGGACGTGGCACTGCGAACCGATGCCCTGGACCCGCCGCTCGAGGTCCGGTTCGATCCCGATGATGTCGGCAAGTTCTTCCCGGTACTCCTCGATGGCCTCGCAGAGCACGAATGACTCACGCGAGTACTCGCCGGCCGCGTCGTCCCGGGGAGACTCGGCTGCCGAGCGCGCGTCATTCGCCCCAACGTTTTCACCCGCCGACTCGCCGCTACCGCAGCTCCAGCCGGCCAGGGCGACCAGAGAAACCCACAGCGCTCTACTCTTCATGAACGACCTCCCGCTCTCTAAACTGAGTATGGTTCGTCCGGCTCATCTCCGTGCACTGAATACCAGTCGTCTCGGACTGAACGACGACGACTGTACCGTCCGGATTGATGCGGAGCCTGACGACGATGTTGGAGCTATAATCGGACGCTGGAGTTCCCACGCGAGCCTGCCATCGCCACGCAGCTCCGGAGGAGGCTTCAGCTCCCAAAGTTCGTCCGGGATCTGGCAGGGCCCGTCTCGTTCGACGGTCTGAGCCGACACTGGAATAGCGAAGAGAGCAGCTCAGAGTGAGCGGACCGCTGGTCGCCGCAAGCTGTCGCATGGGTTGGATCATGGTTCGGTTTCTTTGAATGCGTGAGCTATCCGCCGGATCGAAGACGGACGAATTACCATACCGGCGCCTCAGACTTCCGAAAGGTTGGACAGCCGGAGTCCGCGAACACAAGAAGCCCCGCTGGTCCATCATCCAGACGGCCCATCGCGTTCCGTCAACGGATCTCGAAATTCCGCGTATAAGCGCTCCGGCCGTCGACGCGAATCTCGAGGTTCGAAGTCGGCGAGACGCGCGCCTCGGTCTTTGCGTCGTTCACGAAGATCACGTACTTGCCGGCCGGGATTCTACGGAACCGATAGCGACCGCTACGGCTGACGGAGCTCTTCGCGACCGTCCGGCCGTCGGACCGCACGAGCTGGACATCGGAGATCTTGCCGCGACTGCCCGTAAGCCGGCCGAGGATTGTCGTGTTACCCGCCGCCGTCACGTTCACGCTCCGCCGGATCAGCTCCGAGCGTCGCCCGTCATCCGCGACTGCCACAATGTCGTAGTCCAGACGGCCCGCACGAAATGGTCCGGCTTCAACTTCCAGCAGGTTGCCGTCGGACGACCCCTGCACGAGGCCGTTGATCCACAGCTCGGTTCGCTCCACGGATTCGCCACTGCGCAATGGCGTCGCGCGCGCGATGAAATCGATGCGGTGACCAGCGAGCGGAGCCTCGGGATCGGTCATCGCGGCGATGTCGACCTCGAAGGGCGTCTCGTTCGAGGCGGCCTCGCCCCCGGTCGCCGGGCGAAGCACGACGCCGGGTCGTGCCAGGCGCTCTCCGGGCGTAAGCCTGCCCGGCTTCCGGTCCGGTCGAGCCTGGCCCCTCCGTTCGGGCCGCACGGCCGAGAACTCGACCTCCGTCCATCCGGGAACCGCCGCGTCGGGCTTCGCACGCGGATAGAGGAGGCGTCCGCGGAGCCGCCGCCCGTCGACCTCTCCCGTGATGAGAAGCGCCTCGGCCGGCCGACCGGACGATGTCCACAGTGCTACGAAGCGGTCATTGCCAACGCGGCCGCGGAACGTCGTAGTGGACATCGCGCTGGCAAAGCTCCGGAACTCGATTTCGATGACGTCGCCGTCCTGCTGGACGTAGAGCGCCGTGTTGTCGCGCAGCTGGCGTGTCGCCGGCGCGCGATCGAGATAGTGCGTCGTACCGCGCACCTCGACCTGGTACTCCCCGGCGATTTGCTGGGCGCCGAGGGCCGTGGGAGTTACGAGTGAACCTGCTGCCAGCATGCTCAACAATCGCTTCGTCATGAGGATTTCAGCTTTCTCCAGAGAGAGTGGTCAGCCGCCTTCGGTGCCTGCGGTGAAGGCGACGTCGATCGCAGCCAGGTCGCGGTAGGCTCTCGGGGTCTGGCTCACGGCGGGGAGGATCTCGTCCAGCCTGGGCCGGCCGACTTCCCAGTAGACACGGAGCCAGTCCCTGTTGATACGGTCCCCGAACAGGGCCGCGAAGTCGGCCTGCGTGGCCGCGTCTCGACCGATCATGTAGTCAAGGTACGCGATCGGCAGAAGATGGTCCTTCGGTCCGCCGGAATTGAGGGCCACCGTCGGATCGTCGCCGCCGAGGATCTCACGGCCGAGCGCGATGAGCACGTGGGCCAACTCCGGCTCGGACAAACGGCTCACTTTGTCTGGACCGGCCAACGTCGCTTCGACGACTTGATTCGTCCGGTGGAAGGCGCGCAACAGACCGCGGTAGCCCACCGTCCGACGGGCCGATTCCGCCAGCACGATCCCCATAGCGGTCTCGTTGTGCAACAGAAAGCGTCCGGGGATACCGGTCAGCTCGAAGCGGGCGTAGCTGGAAGCGCTCTCGCTCGTGAGTGGCATCTCCTCGGCCCCGGCCGCGTTGAGTCGGTCGAACAGCCATACGTCCGGCATGACGCTACGGCCGGCCGCCTTCTCCGGATCTGGCCGTGTTCTCTCGACGACCACGACGCCGTCGCTCAGCCAGCCGAAGGCCTCGCGGACGTCATCGGGATAGTAGAGCATCTCCATCGCGCCGGCCGCCGCCTCGTCGTATACCGTGCTGAGGTTCGGCAGCAGCTCGTTGCTGTAGTGCCTCCCGTCCGCGCCGTACGCGAAACTCAATCCACCGACGAAGTACAGGTGCGGCTGGCGGTCCGATAGAGCCTGCACATGAGTCAGCTCGTGCATAAATGCACTGCGCGCGCGTACAGCGGACCTCAGATTGACTTCCCCGGCCGAGAACGATCCGGCGAGCACCTCACGTTCCAGGGAGAGCGCCTTGTCGTCCTTCGCGGACGGCCAGACCGCCTTGCCTGTGCGGTCGACCGACGCGGCGTATCGTTTCTCCACGACCGCCCCGTTGTCGGCTAGCTCCTGGCCGGCGTCGTCGATGAGGTAGACGGCGACCCGTCCCCCGCGAACGTCCAGCAGGTCGGCGACCATGGACTGGAAGCGACGGGTCTCGACTTCTGTGGGTTCCATCACGAGCGCACGGACGAGCTCGTGAAGCCCGGGGATATCGTCGTCGCGCCAGAAATCGGACGACTCCTTACCGGCCAGCAGGTCCTCGGGTAAGAGGAGCTGTGGCCGGTAGAGAGGATCGTCGTTGTTCGGATCTTCTACGTAGTAGAAAAGCAAATAGCCGATGATCCGCTCTCGGGGCGTCGCATCGGCGGCGGCGCTACCGTGCAAGGTAGCGCCCAGGCCGGTGCCCGCCATGCACAGGCCAATCAAGGTTGCGGCCAACGGCTTCATGGGGTCACTCCTGCGGGGGATCGAGGAAGAGGACGGGGTTGGAGGATGTCT
>CAZOEX010000178.1:0-5293 GCA_964578925.1 uncultured Gemmatimonadota bacterium
GAGCGGTCCAGCTCGGCCACGACGTCGCCCGAGTCGACGACCGTGCCTTCGGGGACGAGGGAGGAGATCCGCATCTGGTAGACCTGTGCCTGCCGGGCGCCCGCGGGGGCCATGATCTCCGTCGACTCGAGCGCGCCCAGCTCGCCGGCCGTTCGGACGGTGACCGAGAAGTCGCCGCGCGTGGCTTCGGCGACGAGGTTGGGATCATCCGTCCCGGTGTCGCGGGCCAGGAGCCAGGCGGCGGGAATCACGAGCGCCGCCGCGACGATCAGGACACGGCGCTTCTGCGTGAGGAACACGGAACGCTCTCCTCGTGTGCGGCCCAGGGGGGGCTTATGGCATCTCCACGCCTTCTATGACACGCGAGGCCGGGCCGGCGTTGCAAGCCCGGCCGCGCCGTGACACAGCGAATCTGAAAACCCCGTCGCCGCCCATCCGTTCCGTCGCCCCGCAGACCGAAGCGGCCCCAGTTCTCGCCGAAGGCGATCGAGAGTCGGCCGTCCCCGCCCCGCTTTGGCGAAGCTCGATCCTCCTCCGTATATTCTTTTTTGGGTTCCTCCGACCGTAACGGTTCGGGACTCCTGGTAATCAAGGGGGATGATATGATCCGGGGATTCACTCGCGTTCCCGTCTCACTCGCCGCAGTACTCGTCGGACTCCTCGCCTGCGCCGACCGGCCGTCGGACGATACCGCCGACCCCGCCACCGATGCCTCCGAGGCCGAGCAGACCCAGGCGATCGTTCTTCTGCGTGGCCTGCCGACGCTCGGCACGGGCCACAGCGTGGCGATCGTCGAGCTCGATCCCGAGGCGGAAAACTTCGGCGAGATCCTCACGGAGTACCCGTTCGACGGCTCCGAGCTACCGCTGCACCATCTCTACTACAGCCCGAGCGGACGTCTCTACTCGACGGGCATGGACCCCGCGTGCAGCCTCGCCGAGGTGGGCCTGTCGCGCGACGCCACGGGCGCACCGGTCATCGAAGGCGTGGAGTGCCTGGACACGGGTGGGCAGGTCGTCGGCGAGGACATCGTGTGGCACGAGGTGGACGGCACGGAGCGGATGTTCGTGACGTTCATGGGTGGCACCGGGCTCGACCAGCCGGACGGCGGCTCGGTCGGGGTGTTCGACGCGCAGACGAACGAGCTGCTCGAGATCATCGAGGCGCGGAAGAGCGAGGTCGGCGAGGGCGAGCCGTACATCATGTACGCGCACGGCATCTCGGCCTACGGCGATCGCATGGTCATCGCGTCGACCATCCACCCGGATCTGAGCACGGGGGTGGGCAATACGGTGACGGTCATCGACCTCGAGACCCTGGAACCGATCGAGACCATCGTCGTCGAGGACGCGCAGCCCCTCGGCTTCCCCTCCTCGCCGGTGGAAGTCCTGTTCGTGCGGCCCGAGATCTCGCCCAACGCGAAGCCGTCGGTCCTCGTGAACACGATGTTCGGCTTCGAGGTCTGGCAGATCCCGTACGACGAGACGGACAAGTCGTTCGGGACTCCCGAGAAGGTGTACGACGGGGTGAGCGAGGAGACGGCGGTCCCGCTCGAGTTCTACGGCAACGAGACCGAGCTGTTCATCAGCCACGCGCTCCCCGGCGTCGTGAAGCGGTACGCGCTCGACAGCCTGCCGAAGCTCGTGCCGTCGGGGCCGGACATCGTCGCCGACCCGGGCGCTCACCACATGATCTTCTACGAGTCCTCGGCGGGACGGCCGCTCATCGCGGTGCAAAACAACCTGCTGAACCTGGGTAACGCGGAGGACGAGGATCCGACGGACATCGATTTCATCGCGAATGTGAACGCCCACACGATCACGGTCCACGACCTCGAGACCGGCGAGCGCCTGGCGTCGGTCGATTTCAAGGAGCGCTACGGGAAGGGCATCGACAACATGGACGCGCTCTTCGGGTCGGGGTTCGTGCATCACCACTGAGTCCATGAAGAAGGTGCTTACCGCCGCGGCCGGGGGCGCCGCGGCGGTGGTCGTCGCGTACGCCGGACTGTCCGGTGCGCACTCGCCGGATCCGACGCCGCTGGAGGACTTCGAGGCCCCGTTCGTGTTCGGCCGGTTCGAGGTGCCCGAGGACAACCCGCTCACCCGCGAGTCCGTCGAGCTCGGACGCCGCCTCTTCTACGATCCGCGTCTGTCCGGCACGAACGAGGTCTCGTGCTCGACCTGCCACGTGCAGCGGCTCGCCTTCACGGACGGAAAACGCTTTTCGACGGGCGTCTCCGGGCGGCCGCTCCGTTTCAACAGCATGAGTCTCGCGAACCTGCTGTGGGGCCCGCAGCGCTTCTTCTGGAACGGCCGGGCGGCGTCGCTCGAGGAGCAGGCGCTGGAGCCCATCCAGCACCCGGACGAGATGGACCAGGACCTGGACGAGCTGGTCGACGAGCTCGCGGCGGACTCGATCTACCGCCGCCTGTTCGCCGTGGCATACGGCGGGATCACTCCGACCACGATCGCGGCGGCGCTCGCCTCGTTTCAGCGGACCCTGATCTCGGCGGACTCGCGCTATGATCGGTACCTCAGGGGCGAGGTGACGCTGACCGAGCAGGAGGAGCTGGGACGCAAGCTCTTCATGGCGCATCCCGACGTGCAGGCGCGGCGGCGCGGCGCGAACTGCGTGGACTGCCACAGCCAGTTCCTGACGAGCGGCTTTCGCGCGCGCTTCGACGGGTTCCTCAACAACGGCCTCGACCCGGAGGAGCGGCTGGCGCCCGGCCTGGAGGAAGTGACGGGACGGCCGGACCACCGCGGGCTGTTCAAGGTGCCCACGCTGCGCAACATCGCGCTGACGGCGCCCTACATGCACGACGGTCGCTTCTCCACGCTGGAGGAGGTCCTCGACCATTACAACGAGGGGATCCACGTGAGCTCGACGCTCAGCCCGCTGATCCTGGAGGCGAGCAATGCGGACACGCTGGGGGCGGGCGGCGCGGCCGCGCGCGAAGCGGACGGGGTGAGCCTCGACCTCGACGAGGAGGAGCAGGCGGCCGTCGTCGCGTTCCTCCACACGCTGACGGACTCGTCGTTCGTCACCGACGAGCGCTTCTCCGACCCCTTCGCGTCGGAATGAGCGCGCGGGGGCGGTCGAGGCTCCCCGTCCTCGGGGTGGCGCTCGCGGCGGGGATCGCGGCGGTCGCGGCCGCCGCGTTTTTCATCGCGCTGCGGCCCGACCCGGTCGTCCGCGTCACGCTGCGCATCCATCCGCTGCTCGGCGGCGAGCCGCTCGCGCTCGGCCAGGCCGGGTATCCGAACCCCGGCGGCGTGGGCACGTTCACGATCCGCGACTTCCAGTTCTTCTTCACCAACGTGCGGCTCGCCTCGGACGGGGAGGATTTCCGGGAGCCGGAGAGCTACCACCTCGCGCGGTTCGACGGCGAGGACGGGGTATTCCGGATCGAACTCGGCGAGATTCCGCGGCGCGCGTACGACCGCGTCGAGTTCGGGATCGGCGTCGATTCGGCGGCCAACAACTCGATCGAGGTGCGCGGCGATCTCGACCCCAACGGCCGCATGGCCTGGGGGTGGGACATCGGCTACAAGTTCGTGCTGGTCGAGGGCGGTCTCGAGCTCGCCGACGGCCTCGTCCCGCTCGTCTACCACGTCGGGTTCGACGAGAACTATGCCCTGCGGTCCGTCCCGCTGCACGCATCGAGCTTCGACGGCGGGTCGGCGACGATCGAGCTGTGCGCCGATCTGCTCACGATGTTCACGGGCGTCGAGACCGTGGACATGGGCGAGCTGTCCAGCGTCACGTTCGACGCCGACGACTCTCGTCGGCTCGCCCGCAACTGGGCCGGCATGGTGACGGCCTGTCCGACGGAGGCGTCACGTCTCGACTCGTAACCGTCCGTGGGTCTAATCGATCAACTGCAGACGGGTCGCTGGCAGGCCCGTGTAGTCGGGATGGTCGGGTTCGTAGGCTGGACGCGCCTGGGCGGCAGCTTCAGCGGTGACCTCCGGCGACAGCAGCGGCAGCGAAAACGGCAACGCGCGCCCCCGAACCCGCAGGTGGATGACGAACTCCGGCATCTCGAACGAGATGTCTTCCATCCGGGCTTCCGCCGGCCGACCGTTGACGCTGTTGCGCTCCGCCACCTCGTGTGCGTACCGCGCCGCGTGGACCGTGTCGCCGTTTGTGGCCCGCAGGGCGGTCGCGCCGGCGAGAGCCGCCGCGTCGGCGGCCGCCTGCGCCTCGAACTGCGCCGTCGACGACGCGACGCTGTAGGCGGCAACCGCCGTCGCGACGAGTCCGCTCAGCAAGACGTCGTAGACCAGGCCACGGAACGGGGTGGACCGGTGCACCACGAAGCGCACGAGCCTCAGCCCGAAAAGGACCGCCAGCAGTACCGCGACGAGCTGAAAAGCGTTCATAGGGGATTCTCGAGGCCCGAGCCTTCAGCCGCCAGCCGCCGCCCCGCCTGATCCCACCATCGGAAGTGACCCCGACGAACCGGCCGCCCGCTCCGGCGTCGCCGACTCCTCCGCCGCCCGCGCTCCGTTCCCCTCCTCCGCCTTCAGATACGCCAGCGGGTCGTGGTACAGCGCGCCGTCCGGCAGCCAATCCCAGAGCGGCCCGAGGTCCTCGCGCACCCGGTCGACGAAGAACCGCGGCAGCTCGTCGGACTCGCCCTCGAAGTAGTCGCGGAAGCCGGTTTCCTCATCGAGCCGGCGGCGCACCTCCCTGAAGTAGCGGAGCCGGCCCTTCCCCTCGGACGAGACGGCGCGAACCACGTTCATCAGGCGCGGGATCACGCCCCCGTTGGCGGCGAAGCGCCGGGCGACGGCGCGGGGCGCGAAGCTGTAGGCCGTGAGGTCGATGACGTGATCGTAGAACTCGGGCCACCCGTAGTTGAGCGGCTTCACGTTCATCGCGTGGTGGTTGTTGAGGAAGTGGAACGGGAAGCCGAGCACCCGCCCGTCCCGCTGGTACTCGAGGTTGAGCGGCGCGGCGCGGCCGAACGCCGTCAGGAGCGAGTAGCCGGGGAAGGCGGCGGGCGAGCGGTCGACGAACCGCTTCGTCAGCTCGAACGGCTCCGGGCCCTCGTCGCAGTCGAGGCCGAGCACGAAGTTGGTCTGCAGGTAGTCGACGTGGCGCGAGATCAGGTTCGCGTGCTCCGACACCTGCTCGAGCTTCTCCTGGCCGTGCTTCTTACGCGCCTTCGACTTGTTGCCGAGCGAAAACCACGACTCGATCCCCGGCAGCATCGCCCGGAATCCGTTGTGCTCGAGCCGCTTCAGCCGGTCCTCGGACAGCAGCGACAGGCTGCTCTCGGCGA
>CAZOEX010000179.1:0-5273 GCA_964578925.1 uncultured Gemmatimonadota bacterium
GCACGAGCGGATCGTCGGCGTTCAGCACCACGGTGTCGGAGGCGACGTCGATCACCACGCGCTTCACCTCGGCCAGCTCCTCCACCGTGTGCACGTCGCGCGAGCCCAGGTGGTCGGCGGCCACGTTCAGGCAGGCGCTCACGTCGGAGCGCCGGAAGCCGAGTCCGGCCCGCAGGATGCCGCCGCGCGCCGTCTCGAGCACCGCGACCTCGACGGCGGGGTCGCGCAGCACGAGCCGCGCCGACGACGGCCCCGTCATGTCGCCTTCCACGGTCAGCTGGCCGTCGACGTAGACCCCGTCGGTCGTCGCCAGGCCGACGCGAGCACCCGCGAGCTTGTAGATGTGGGCCAGCATGCGGACCGTGGTCGTTTTCCCGTTCGTGCCGGTCACGGCATGGATCGGCACCCGGGAGGGCGTTCCGGGCGGGAAGAGCATGTCCATCACGGCGCCCGCCACGTCCCGCGGCTTCCCCTCGCTGGGATGCGCGTGCATGCGGAATCCGGGGGCCGCGTTGACCTCGCAGATCGCGCCGCCGAAGTCCTTGTGCGACTGCGAGATGTCTTCGGTGAGGAAGTCGACGCCCGCCACGTCGAGCCCGATCGCGGCCGCCGCCCGCACGGCCATCTCGATGTTGTCGGGATGCATGAGGTCGGTCACGTCCACCGCCGTGCCGCCCGTCGACAGGTTCCCCGTCGAGCGCAGGTAGACGGTCTCCCCCGCCTCCGGCACCGTGTCCTTCGTGTAGTCGAGCAGCTCGAGCAGCCGCTCCGCCTGGTAGTCGAGCTCGATGCGGGTGAGGATCTTCTCGTGCCCGATCCCGCGGCGCGGGTCGTCGTTCACCTCTTCCACGAGCTCCTCGATCGTCTGCTTTCCGTCGCCGACCACGTGGCCGGGCACCCGCTTGGCCGCGGCGACGACCTCCCCGTTCACCACGAGGATCCGGTGGTCGAAGCCGCCGATGAAGCTCTCGACGATCACGCCGCGCGCGAACTCGCGGGCGCGCTCGAAGGCGACCCGCACGTGATCGGCGTCGGTCAGGTTGAGCGAGACGCCGCGTCCATGGTTCGCGTTGTAGGGCTTCACCACGACCGGGAAGCCGATGCGCTCGGCCGACCGAACCGCTTCGGAGCTGCTGTAGACGAGCCGCTGGTGGGGCACGGGCAGCCCCAGGTCGCCCAGGATCCGGTTCGTCTCGTCCTTGTCGGAGGAGATCTCGACAGCGATGTGGGGTGTCTTCGACGTGATCGTCGCCTGGATGCGCTGCTGGTACTTGCCGTGCCCCATCTGCACGAGGCTGTACTCGTTCAGCCGCAGCCAGGGGATGTCGCGCTCCTCGGCGGCACGCACGAGGGACGCCGTGCTCGGGCCGAAGGCGGTCCGCTGGGCGAAGCGGATGAACTCCTCGTATTCGCTTTCGAAGTCGAAATCGGAGGAGAGCAGGCGTTCGGTCCGCAGCTCCTCGGGCAGCAGCGACTGGAAAAGCTGGATCGCCAGCCGCCCCGCCTCGACACCGACTCGCTCCGCCTCGTATTCGTAGACGATGTCGTACACGCCCGCCTCGTCCGTCGAGCGGGTCTTCCCGAAGGTGATCTCCTCACCCGCGCTCGCCTGCAGCTCGATCGCGATGTGCTCGAGAATGTGGCCCGCCCAGGTGCCCTCGTTCTCGGTCAGCCGCCGCACGAATCCGCCCGGCGCGCCGTAGGAGCAGCCGTGCTCGCGCAGGCCGGGCAGCGTCTCGAGCAGCGCGTCGATGAACTCCTCGCCGAGCCGGACGCTCGGCCAGTCCTCAAGCTCGGCGATGTCCATCCGCAGGCGGATGACGGGAAAGCGGGCGTAGAGGTTGGGCCCGACGTAGACCGAGCGGTCGATGAGTTCCACGGCTCAGCCCGCCTCGACGGACGCGGACGCAGCGCCTTCGGCTCCCGTCTCGTCGGCCTCGGCCCCGGCGTCCGTCTCGCCCGTATCCGGCAGCGGTTCCAGTGCTTCCCTGGACGAGATGTCGAAGCGCCATCCGTCGGTCAGCACGTGCAGCCTGAGCCCCACGATGCACACCGGCTCCGACTGGTAGGCGGAGTCCATGGAAGAATACTCGAGCTCGGACGGGTCGAGGATCGTCACCGAGCCGCTCCCCGCCACCTCGAGCACGTCGTCCGGCCCGATGAAGGCCGCCGTGTCCTCGTCGAGCCCCAGGCCGAGGGCGAACGGGTTGTAGCCGACCGCGGTCATCAACCGCCCGATCCGGTCGCGCTCCCGGAAGTGCTGGTCGACGATCACCCGGTTCGTGAGTCCGAGGCCGGGCGCCAGCGTCACCATGTTGGCGCGGGGCGAGGGTCCCTCGGCCCCGAAGGCGATCATGTGCTCCGACAGGAAGGCCGCCCCGGCGGAGGTGCCGGCGATGTGCACGCCGCCGGCGCTCAGCTCGCGCAGCATGCGGCCGACCCGCGTGCCCCCGAGCATGGTCGAGAGGCGGAGCTGGTTGCCGCCCGTGAGAAAGACGCCGGTCGACCGCGACAGGTCGTCCAGCCACTCCTCGCTCTCGCAGTCGGCGCGGCTCCGGAAGGGAAAATCGCGCACGTAGGCCACGCCGATGTCGTCGAACAGCGCCTCGTATCGCGACCCCGTCTCGTCGAGCTGCGAAGCGGTCGGAATGACCGCGATGCGGGCGTCCTCGCCGCCGCACATGTCGACGAAACGAGTGAGGATCCCGCGATCTCGCACCTTCGCCTCGGCGCCGCCGATCGGCACGATGAATCCGCGCCGAACCCCGTCGCGAGTTCGCCCCTTGGTATCGGTCTGCTTGATCATGTCAGCGAACGTAAAGAAAGCGGCGCCCGGCCGGAAGCCGGACGCCGCCGCTGGTTCACGGGACCCTCGAGCGACCTCTCGTGAGGGGAGACCGACCTACCGTGGCGTCAGAAAAGCAGGCCGCCCGTGATGACGAGCTGTTCGGCGCCTTCGAATACACCTCGCAACTCGACGAAGGGCGTCGTGGACTCACCGGGGAACTTCAGCCCGCCCAGGAAGTTCACGCCCAACTCCGTGTCGTCGAATTCGGCGCCCGTATCGCGGTCCTCGGCCGAAAAGTGGAAAATGCTGAGGCCTCCGCCCGCGTAGGGTGCGAGCGAGCTGTTCTCGACCGTGAAGTTGTACGCCAGGTTTCCGTTGGCCTCCCAGGCGCTTCGGTCGGTGTTCGGGCCGTCGTCGAGGAACCAGATGTCGAAGGTGCCGGCGAAGTCCCAGTGCTCGAGCGATTCGACGTTCGCGACGACGCGGCCGCCGATTCCAAGGTCCGTATCGTCGCCGAAGCTGAGCTGCGGGCCGATATTGACCTGGCCGACCGCCGGGGCGGGCAGCATGAGCATGAGAGCGGCCGCCGCCATGATTAGAGAGCGCATGCGCATCTTGTCTCCTGGTTGAATGGACACTCGGGAACCCATTTCAGCCCCAGACGCCCTGCAACTACGGTGCCGTGAAGCCCTGAAGCCGCCCTTCGCGGGCCACGATCGTCAGTCGATCGCGCCCGGAACCTCGTCGTCCAGCACGGAGTCCAGCGCTCCGAGTACGGCGTCGAGCAGGACGTTGTCGGCCTCGCCCCGGTCCCCGAGCGCCGCGCCCTTCGCCAGGTGTTCCGAGGAACCCTCCCAGGCGACGGACGACGACTCGGCGTCGTAGACCTGCCAGTCGACGTTCATTCGCACCTCGTATCGGCTTTCGCCGCCGATCTCGATGCTCGTGATCGTGCCGCCCATCTTGTACCGCTGACTTCCGTATCCCCGGGTGAGGTCCGGCATCCCTCCGTGCACCGCGGGGACCCCGGCCGCCTGGAGATGCTCGATCGAGAGAAGCTTCTCCACGGCCACCCGATCGTCCGGCGTACGTTCGACGTCCCATGCGTAGGCCACGACGCGCTCGTCCTCCAGGGCGCGGCGGCCGTCCGCGGCCGACTCCTCCAGCTCGCGGAAGCCGAGGTCCTGGCGATCGGGAATGTCCGATCCGATGCCGACGAACTCGATGTCGAGATCCCCCAGCTTCTGCATGACCTCTTCGGGCGACTGGGCGGCCACCGGCGTCGCGACGCCCAGCAGTGCCGCGATCGCGACCGCGGCGATGGCGCCGACTGCGGGAACTGACAGCTTCATTGCACAACCTCCGGAGTTCATTGCGTACAGTTGCAGTTCCTCAATGTACACATCGGCCGGCATCGTGTCTGCCGGAGGCTGCATCCGGCGTGGCGTGCCCAGAGGTCCGGCAGGCGCCGGGGCGGCGAGCTACTGCGCTTCGAATCGGCCGGTGGGCTCCAGGCGGACGGGATGCCCGTGCACCGACTCCGGGAGCACGTCCTCGAGCTCCTCGGGAGGGCGCGAGACGAAGATCTTGATGCAGGGGACCTCGTCGCACAGGCCGATGCCCGTGCCCTCGACACCGTCGATCTCCATCCAGGCGTCGGTATGCTCGGCCAGGGCGTCCTCGATGCTCACGGTGTCCACGGCGGCTCCTCCGTTCATGGCGCCCGCACGATCATCGGGCGGCCCGTCGGCCGTTTCGTTCGTCGAGCACGCGCCGAGGGCGAGCGCGGCCAGGGCCAGGGCCGCGAAGGCGGCGACTGCGCCCCTGACAACTCGCGTGACGCGCCGAACGGAGACGACCGCCCCGGCACGAAATGCCGGGGCGGTCGCGTGCTCTCGCATGTCGGTCGGCTCAGAAAGTAGCGGTGGCCGAAGCCGAGCACTCGGTCGTGCTACCCGCCTCGCAGACCTCGTACGTATAACTGCCGGGGCCGCGGTTGCCGATGTTGTCGGTGTAGAAGCCGTCGTTCGCCGTCGTCGTGTGCAGTGACCCATCGCGCCGAATGTCCACATTGCTGGACGTTGCTCCGCTCCAGCTCACGTCCACCGTGTGTTGGCCGCGCACCTTGTAGGCGTCGAGCGAGATCGTGATCCCGCCGGTCGACGGCTCGGTGACGGTCACGTCCTGGTTCGTCGATCCCTCCGCGCCGTCGTCGTCCGTCACTGTCAGCGTCACGGTGTAGGTGCCACCGGACGCATACGTGTGACTCGGACTCTCCGCAGTCGACCCGTTGCCATCGCCGAAGTCCCAGCTCCACGACGCGATGCTGCCGTCGGAGTCCGAGCTCTGGTCGGTGAAGTTCGCCGTCAGATCCGACGTTGAGACCGAGAAGTCCGCCGTCGGCGGCTCGTTCGTGTCGCCGCTCGACACCGTCACGTCCTGGTTGGCCGAATCGGTGGCGCCGTCGTCGTCCGTCACCGTCAGC
>CAZOEX010000180.1:0-5225 GCA_964578925.1 uncultured Gemmatimonadota bacterium
CACACGCCACACCCGTGCCCCGACGCACGACCTCGCTTCCCGACCTCTGTTCTACATTGCAGCAGCAATGTCGGTGGCTTTCGCGAGGGAGACACACCTGGCACCATCTCGAACCCAGTCGTTAAGCCCCTCAGCGCCGATGGTACTGCGGCCTCGCCGTGGGAGAGTAGGTCGCCGCCGACACTCAATCACGGGACGCCCCCCGGCCTTCATGGCCTGCGGGGCGTTTCGTGTTTTCGGACGAACCTCTTCAGGCGACGAAGTACGCGCAGCCTCGTCCCCGGGACGACCCGATTTGCGGAACCTGCGGGCGCGCCTCCACGTTTCCATGGTGTCGGTCGACCGACCGATTTCATCTGAATACCAATTGAAAGTGAACGATTCAGCCAGGGAGCGCGCAGTGGACAAACAACATCTCATCGACGGGTTGAACGAGGACCTCGCAGGCGAACTCGGCGCGATCATCCAGTACCTGACCTATGCCGCCAAGGCGACGGGTCCGTACCGGCCGCAGCTCGTCGAATTCTTCATGACGGAAGTACCGGATGAGCAGGGCCATGCCCAGTTCCTGGCGAACAAGATCGTCGCGCTCGGCGGCGAGCCGACGACGACCCCGCGTCCGGTGCCGGAGGCCGACGGCAACCACGAAATGGTCAAGGCGATCCTAGAGGCGGAGCGCCGTGCCGTCCGAGACTACACGACGCGAGCGACCGAGGCCGAGGACTTCGGCGACAAGGGGCTCGCGGTGCAGCTCGAAGACATCGTGGCCGACGAGTCCGGCCATGCCGAGGAGACCGAACGGATCCTCCGCGACTGGCCGATCTAAGCGGCGTCAGGCGCCCCGGGGTGAGGAGCCCGTGATGTCGAAAAGATGAACGTGGATGAGGCGTCCGGCTTCCGCTCGGGCTTCGTGGCACTCGTCGGCCTGGCGAATGTCGGAAAATCGACGCTGGTCAATGCGCTGACGGGCGAGTCGCTCAGCATCGTGACCGCACGGCCCCAGACGACTCGGCAGCGTGTGACCGCCATCCTCACGACCGCCGAGCACCAGGCCGTATTCGTCGACACACCCGGGCTGCTCGAGCCGCGGTATCTGCTGCACGAGTCGATGCAGGAGGAGGCGCGCGGCGGGGCGGTCGATGCCGACCTTCTCGTCTACGTGGTCGATCTCGGTTTCGAGGCCAGCATTGAGCACGCAGCGAGCTACGTGGCGCCCACCGAAGCGCGCGGGATTCTCTGCCTCAACAAGGCGGACCGCCTGGAGCAGGCGGAGGTCGCCGCGCAGGTGCAGCGATTCGAGCGCTTCGTGCAAAGCGGCTCGTGGGAGGCGGTCATCCCGACCGTCGCGACGGCGGGGAAGGGCATCGAACGGCTGCGCGAGGCGATCCTGGAGCGTCTGCCCCCGGGTCCAGCCTACTATCCGGAGGACGAGCTGGCCACGGCCCCGATGCGCTTCTTCGTGGCCGAGAAGATCCGTGAGGTCTGTTTCGAGGAGCTGAGAGAGGAGCTTCCGTACAGCCTGGCCGTGGGCATCGAAGAATATCGCGAGGGCTCGGATCCCCTGTACATCGCGGCCACGATCTACGTCGAACGAGAGTCCCAGAAGGGAATGGTGATCGGCAAGGGCGGCCGGATGGTCCGGCGGATCGGCATCCGCTCGCGCGAGGCCATCGAACCGTTCGTCGGCCAACACGTCTATCTCGACCTCCGCGTGAAGGTGCTGGCCAACTGGCGGAAGAATCCGGGCAAGCTTAAGCTCCTCGGGTATCCCGTCCCGTCCCGCGAATGACCCGCCACGCAGGAAGAACCGGCATGACGCTCGACCCTGAGCTGCTCGAGATCCTGGTCTGCCCCGAGTGCCGGGGCGAGCTGGAGTACGACGGCGACGAAGAGATCCTCCGCTGTCCGGCCTGCCGCCTCGAGTATCGGATCGAGGACGACATTCCCATCATGCTGATCGATGAAGCCGAGTCGTACTGAGGTGCTGCGGCGCCGCCGGGGGGCGGAGACGTCGCCGAGCCGGTGTCCGGGGACCGTCTGTGCGGCGGTCCTGGCGGGCGCCTGCCTGTTTCTGGCGGGTCCGGCTCCGCTGCAGGCCCAGGAAGGGGACGACCGTGCGGAGTCGAGTTCCGCGCGCGAGGCGGCAGTCTTCCTTCTCGTGCCCCTCGGGGCGCGCAACCTCGGGTTCGGAGGTGCGATGGCCGGGGCCTCGGCGGACCTGGAGGGAGCCCTCTGGAACCCGGCCGCGCTCGCCGCCGTGGACCGGTGGGCCGTCGCCTACCACGGCTCGAACGACTTCGGAACGTCTACCCACGCGATCTCCGGAGTGACGCGCTGGCGCTCCGCGCGCATCGGGATTTCGCTGTTGGCCATGGATCTCGGAACGATCGAGGGACGCGATGCGTCGAATCAAGCGACAGGTACGATCGATCTCGCCAACACGCTGGCGTCATTATCGGTAGCGCATTCCATCAAAAGTAATATAGAGGTCGGTGTCAGCTACAAGTTCATACGCCTCGGCGGCTCCTGCGGCGGCTGTTCCGGCCTCGAACCCGACGCCACGGGGCATGCATTCGACCTCGCGGCCTCGTTGCGGCCCGCGAGCGCCGAGCGGCTCCGTGTGGGGCTGGTCGTTTCGAATCTCGGCGCCGACGTCGGAAGCGAGAACGGGGAAGCGGGAGATCCGCTCCCGACCCGTGTGCGCCTCGGGGGCGAGATGCGGCTGCTGGCGTCGACGTCGCAGCGTCCCTTCGACCTCACGGCTCGCGTGGACCTGCAACAGCCTTTCGCGGAGTTCGACGATCTCGATCTGTTCGCCGGTGCGGAGATCGGCTACCGCTCGCTCGCCTTCCTCCGCGCGGGATACGCTGCCACCGGGGAAGGGCGCTCGGGTCCGGCCCTGAGCGTGGGAGTCCGCTACGAGGGTTTCGGGCTCGATCTCGGCCGCAGCTTCGACGATTTCGCCGGCTTCGGCGAGGACTCACCCTACCAGGTCTCGGTCTCCTATCGGCCCTGAAGGCAGTCCCGTGACGCGCGAACGGGTGATCGACTACCTCCGCTCGCGGGCGAAGCGGCCGATGCGGGCAAAGGACCTCGCGAAGGCGCTCGACGTGCCCCGGGACGCCTACCGGTCCTTCAAGCAACAGCTCCGCGACATGGAGAAAGCCGGCAAGATCGTCCGGCAGCGCAAGGGCCGCTATGCCGTTCCCGAACAATTCGATCTCGTGCCCGGCCGCCTGCAGACGACCCGAAAGGGGGATGGCTTCGTCATCCCGGACGAACCGGGCGAGGAGGACGTGTTCGTGCCTGGCCGCCACCTCGCCTCGGCGGTCGAGGGCGACCGGGTGCTCGCGCGCATCGAACAGCGTCCTCCGGGCCGGAACCCGGCGGGCCGCGTCGTCCGGGTCGTCGAACGCGCCTGGTCGCAGATTGCGGGCATCTACCATCCGAAGCGCGGCTACGGCTTCGTCGTTCCCCAGGAACCGGATCTGGGCACGGACATCTTCATTCCCGCCGAAGGCTCGGGGGACGCGGAGGATGGCGACGTCGTGGTCGTCTCGATCGAGAACTGGGGCGAGGGGAAGCCTTCGCCGGTCGGCCGGATCCAGCGGGTACTCGGCCGGCAGGGCGAGGCCGGCGTGGACGTGCTCGCCATTCTCGTCGGCCATCAGCTTCCCCTGGACTTTCCCCCGCAAGTCGCCGACGAGGCCGAGCGGATCGCCCGACAGGGGATTCGCCCCGAGCATCTCCGTGAACGGGAAGATCTGCGGGACCGGACCGCGTTCACGATCGACCCGGCGGATGCGCGCGATCACGACGACGCGATCTCCGTGCGGGATCTGGGTGACGGTGAGTACGAGGTCGGGGTCCACATCGCCGACGTCTCCTGGTATGTGAAGCCGGGCAGCGCGATCGACCGCGAGGCGCACGAGCGGGCGACGAGCGTCTACCTGGTCGATCGCGTCGTCCCCATGTTGCCGGAGGAGCTCTCGTCGGGCCTCTGCTCGCTCGTGCCCGACGAGGATCGGCTCACGATGTCGGTCCTCTTCCGCATGGACGCCGCCGGGCACGTGAAGGAGGCGCGGCCCGTGCGCGGCGTGATCCGCAGCCGGGCCCGACTCTCTTACGAAGAGGCCAACGAGCGCCTCGAGGGCAGCGGTGACGACGAGCTGTCGCGAGCGCTCCGGGTGCTTCGGAAGATCTGCGCCGGGATCCGCTCACGACGGTCGGATCGGGGCGCGATCGATTTCTCGCTGCCGGAGACCTACGTGGAGCTGGACGCGAAGGGACAGCCCGAGGCGATCCATCCCCGACCGCGTCTCGAGACGAATCGGATCATCGAGGATCTGATGATCCTGACCAACGAGACGATCGCTCGTCTCGGAGAGGAACACGAGTTGCCCGTGCTGTACCGGATCCACGAACCGCCGTCGGAAGACCGGCTGGAGGGGCTGCGCCGTGTGGCCGGCGTCTTCGATCAACCGCTGAAGGCCGATCCGGTGCGGCCGAAGGACGTCGCCCGGCTCGTCGCGGCGATGGCGGGCCGGCCGCAGGAGTACCTCGTGTCGGCTGTCGCCCTTCGCAGCATGAAGCAGGCCCGATACTCGGTACGCAACGTCGGCCACTTCGGTCTCGGGTCGGAGGCCTATCTGCACTTCACCTCGCCCATTAGGCGCTATCCGGATCTGGTGGTGCATCGGGCGCTCGTGCGCTGGCTTTCGGGGAAGATGGCCGGGGAGGACCGCGAGACGCTGGAGAGCACCGCGCGCCACGCCTCCGAGCGGGAGCGGCTGGCCGAGAAGGCGGAGCGCGACTCCGTGGAGTTGAAGAAGATCGAGTACATGCAGCGGCACCTGGGCGACGAGTTCGAGGGCACCGTCGCCGGCGTGACGGGATTCGGCCTGTTCGTCCTGCTCGACGAGGTGCTCGTCGAAGGACTCGTCCACATCAGCACCCTGGTGGACGACTACTACCACTACGATGAGGAGAGCTGGTCCCTCACGGGCCGTCGCTCGGGCCGTCGCTTCCGCCTCGGAGACCGGGTCGAGGTGCAGGTCGCGCGGGTGGATCCCGAGTCCCGCGAGATCGACCTCGAGCTACAGGCTGGTCCGTTGGAAACCGGTTGACGAACCTGCTTCTTGACCCGAACCGGGACGCGGACTAGACTCGCCCCGTGTCCGACGGGTCCCTCGCCATCCGCGGGGGGCCCGCGTTTTCGTTCCGGG
>CAZOEX010000181.1:0-5213 GCA_964578925.1 uncultured Gemmatimonadota bacterium
TCCTGCGGGGCGCAGCGGAGGCTTCCTACACCCAGCACATCCTGCAGCGGCTACTCGAAGGAATCCGGGCCGACACGGTGATGACGCCGGGCCCCGAGACCGTGACGCCGGACATCTCCCTGCGCCGTCTGGTGGAGGAACGGTTCCTCCGCCGGCGCTATCAGTCGTTCCCCGTGGTGGAGAGCGACCGTCTCGTGGGGCTGATCACCTTGAAGCAGGTGAAGGACATACCGCGCGCGGAGTGGGACGAGCGGACGGCGGGCGATACGATGACACCTGTGGGCGACGGCATCGTCGTCGAGCCCGCCACGCGGATGACCGAGGTTCTGAAGGCGATGCAGGAGAACGGCACGCAGCGGCTGCTCGTCGCCTCGGGCGAGCGGCTCGAGGGAATCATCTCCTCGACCGACATCGCCGGCTGGGTTCAGCGGAGCCAGGAGCTCGAAGGGCTCGTGGAGGAAGCGCCGGCTTAGAGGATCCTGCTCGGCCTCGCTCCCGCCGCCACGTCCTTCGTGCCCCTCCGAACTCTCGGCATAACCCGCGGGACGTCAGACGTAGGCGAACGCGTTGACCGTCAGACGGTTGTCGACCACCGTCACACCCTGCGCGGCCCAGGCCGTCCGTTTCCCGTCGGCGAGGCGATTTTCAGTCGAACTTCGACGAGGCCCGCTCGAACGCCTCGCGCAGATCGTCGAAGGCCTCGTCGATGCCGCTCTTCAGATCCTGCCAGGCTCCTTCGCCGGCATCACGCAGGTCACGGAGTCGGTTCTCTGCCCCGTCGACCCGGGATTGGAGATCATCGAGCGTCTCCTGGTAGCGGATCTTCGCCTCCGCCTTCTTCCGGTCCATGCGCGCCTGCCACCCGTCCAGCCGGGTGGCCCATTCCCGGAGCTGCGCCTCGCGGCGCTCCCGGTACGCGCTCCGTTTCGTCTCGTCACTCGTTTGCTTCGTCTCGCTGCTCATTTTCTCCTCCTGGCAAGTCGATCTCTCGTCTACTCGTTCGCCACCCCGGCGCGGGTGCTTCACCCGCGTTCTCGGCTGCCGAATCGTCCTTTCTCCTGGTCTTGAACGATGCGGATTCCGTGCCGAAGGCCCGGAGGCGCGGAAGGCTCGTATCTTTACTTCCCGCAAGTAGTTAACAAGAGCGCGCGGATGCGCGTTTCTGGTGGAGGCCGCCCCAGCGGGACGATTCGTCCCGGACCGGAGAATTCAGCTCGCTTCGGCTGTCCCCTCGAGGGCCTCGACGAGGGCTACGCGCACCTCGTCGGGCATCTCTCCGCAGGCCAGCGCGCGGCAGATGCCGCGCCCGTAGTCGAGCGTCGCGAAGACCGACCGACAGCGGTCGCACAGCTCGTCGTCGGGGATGGGGAACTCGGTGTCCCGGTCGAGGGATTCCTGTTTGGCGCGGAGCAGCGCCAGGCATTCCTCGCGGGCGTGATCCGGCGGGCTCCCTTCCCGACCCGGCAACGCCTCGGCCAGCGCCTCCCTGACGCGCAGCCGCGCCCGGTGCAGCCGCGTCTTCACGGTCGCCGGGTCCACGTCGAGGGCCTCGGCGATCTCGGCCACCGAGAGATCGGTCATCTCCTTCAGCACCAGGGGAAGCCGGAAGTCGAGCGGGAGCTCCGACACCGCGGCCAGGACGGCGTCCGTCGCCTCCTTCAGCACGGCGTCCGCCTCCGGATCCTCGTCCGAAGGAAGCTGGATCACCCGCTCGTCGCCCGAGGGCAGCAGGCGGGTGAGCGGCTGCATGTGCTTCGGCTCGCCGGCCCGGCGGCGTTGCATGCGCCGGCAGGCGCGGACGGCGATCGTGTGCAGCCAGGTGGACGGTCGGGATCGCCCTTCGAAGCCGTCCCAGGACTCGAGGGCCCGCATGAAGGTCTCCTGGACGAGATCCTCGGCGTTCGCGGGGTTGTCGCACAACCGCAGACCCAGCGAGTAGATGCGGTCGCCGTGGCTGTCGAACAGCTCGGGGATCGCGCGGGCCGCGCTGGCGTCGGCGGCGGGCTGACCGTCGATCGTCGTCATCGCAGCAGCCCTTTCATGCGAGGGCCATCACCGAGGGCCATCACCCCTTCAGCACTCCGAGCGGCCGCAGGCGGCAGACCTTGCGCCCGATGCCCGCCGCGTCGACCACGTCCACGACGTTCGCGACGTCCTTGTAGGCCTCGGGAATCTCCTCGGCCACCGTGGAGAACGACGCCGCCCGCACCTCGATGCCCTGTTCCGCGAATTCCTTCTTGAGATTCCGGTTTGCCGACTTCACCGACTTCTTGGCCTGCGTGCGGCTCATTCGCCGGCCCGCTCCGTGACAGGTAGAGCCGAAGGTCTCGTCGTAGGCGCCATGCGTGCCGACGACCACGTACGAGTAGCGGCCCATGTCGCCCGGGATCAGCACGGGCTGACCCGTTTCCCGGTATACCTCGGGCAGCTCGGGATGGCCCGGGGGGAAGGCGCGAGTCGCGCCCTTCCGGTGCACGCAGAGCCGGCGCTCGCGGCCGTCCACCTCGTGCGTCTCCCACTTCGCGTTGTTGTGGGCGACGTCATAGACGAGCCGGAACTCCATCTCCTCCCACGGACGGTCGAGCACCCGGGCGAACGCCTCGCGGACGCGGTGGGCCATCACCTGCCGGTTGGCGAAGGCGTAGTTGGCGGCCGCCGCCATGGCGCCCAGGTAGCGTTTCCCCTCGGGCGACTCGAGCGGCGCGCAGGCGAGCTGCCGGTCGGGCAGGTCGATCTCATACCGCTCGACCGCCTCCTGCATGACGTCGAGGAACTCCGTGCATACCTGGTGGCCGAGGCCCCGCGAGCCGGAGTGGATGAACACGGTCACCGTGCCGGGCTCGAGGCCGAGCGTCGCGGCCGTCTCGTCGTCGTAGGCCTCGTCCACGTAGCCGACCTCGATGAAGTGATTGCCGGAGCCCACCGTGCCGAGCTGCGGCATCCCCCGCTTCACCGCCCGCTCGCTCACCTGTCCGGGATCGGCACCCGGAAGCGTGCCGTTGCTCTCGATGTGGGCGAGGTCGTCTTCCGTGCCCATGCCCTGGTCGATCACCCAGGCGGCCCCACGTTCGAGGACGGCGTTCACATCGGCCCGGGACAACTTCTTCGCATCCCTCCGGTACCCCTCTCCGACGCCCGCCGGGACGTCGCGCATGACCTGGTTCATGATGTCGGCCATGCGGGACCTCGCCTCGTCCACCGAGAGGTCGCAGCGCAGGAGCCGGACGCCGCAGTTGATGTCGTAGCCGACGCCCCCGGGGCTCACGACGCCACCCTCCTCGGGATCGAAGGCGGCCACGCCACCGATGGGAAAGCCGTAGCCCCAGTGGATGTCGGGCATGCCGATCGAATGGCCGACGATGCCGGGCAGGCAGGCCACGTTGGCCACCTGTTTGACCGCGTCGTCGCCCCGGATGTCGTCGATGAGGGCGCGGTCGGCGTAGACGAGGCCGTCCACCCGCATCTTCCCCTGCCGCGGGACAAGCCAGCGGTAGTCATCCACCTGGCGCAGGGTGTAGTCGCCGCTGGTGAGGGTGGTCGGTGACGTCTGCCCCTTCTGAGCCGTCTGCTCGGGCTGTGCCGTCTGCGTCGTCCGTGATGTATCCGTGGTCATCCTGGTCCGTCCTTCCAGCTTCCTGATATCTCGAATGTGTCGCGTGCTTCAGATGTCGAAGATCACCCTCGCGCGCCAGCGACCGTCCTCGCGCTCGACCTCCAGCCCGTGATAGGTGACGCCCTTGAGCTCGCGGATCGGCCTGGTCGGCTCCGGTCGCGCCGTCACTGTCGTCCGCAAACCGGATTCGTCGAGCCGCTCGAAGTCGGCATCGCCGTAGACGAAGCCTTCGACTTCCTGAAGGTACAGCAGCTCGCGGAGCCAGCGGACGAGGAGTGTGGCGAGGTCCCTCTTCGGGAGGTCGATGGCAATGTCCCGGACGTCGGCGTTCGGGGACTCCTCTCCCGCGCCGGCGACCTGTTCGCCCCCGGTCCGACGCTTCGCCTCGTCCGATCGCACGAGTGCCATCATCCCGGACGCCGCGCGGCGGAACAGCTCCTCGATCGTATCGGCCCGCACCGTCATCCCCAGGTCCGCCGTGTGCTCGATCTCTCGGACACCCGGACTGATCAACCGGTCGGTCGCGGGTCCGTCGGCCGTGCTCGTCTCCCTCTCCGGCACCGTGGCAGCTCCTGCGGATTCTAGAATCGCGGCAGGCGTCCTGCCGGCTGGTTCCCGCCGATCAACCTAATGGTAAACGACTCGCGGGGCGGCGATCCGATGTCGACGCGTACGTGCGGGCGCCCGTCGCCTCACACCACGAACATCGCCAGCAGCGTATACGCGATCCCCGCAAGCCCCGCGGCGATGAGCGCGGGCGGGATCTGGGTCAGGACGTGGTCCATCAAATCGCAGCCCGAGACGAGCGACGAGAGGATCGTCGTGTCCGAGATCGGAGAACACTGATCGCCGAAGACCGACCCGCCGGTGACGGCGGCGAAGCAGAGCGTCAGGAAGAACGCGTCAGGCATCACGGCCCAGGCGAGCGGCATCGCCACCGGGAAGAGCACGGCGTAGGTGCCCCACGACGTGCCGGTCGAGAACGCCACGAACATGCCCATCAGGAGCAGTGCGGCCGGCAGGGTCACCGGTGGAATCCACGAGCCGACGGTCTCGACCACGTAGGGCGCCGTTCCGACGGCGTCCGCCACCTCCTTGAGCGTCACCGCCAGGCCGAGCACGATCGCGCCGATCGTCACGCCTTTGCAGCCGTCGACGAAGCCGTTGATCGCGTCCTGGAGCCGCATGCCGCAGGCGAGTGCGATGGCGAAGCCGGCGAGCACGGCCAGCACGAACGCCTCGGCGATCGGCAGCGTGGGGTCGTCGAGGCCGAGGATCCAGAAGGTATACACGAAGGGGATGATCGCGACCCCGAGCAGAATCGCCATCGGCCCGAAGAAGTCGACGAGCGAGGGTCGGTAGTCCTCGGGAAGCTGGACGTTCGTGAGTTCCTCGGCCGCGAGCGGCTCGGCCCCCGGGCGATCGAGCTGTCCGGTGTCGCGAGCCCGCTCGCGCGCCGTGTTCAGCTTGCGGAACCATCCCGCGGGGCCCAGTCCCAGCGAGAACAGCAGGGTGAAGAGCACGGCGAAGATCGCATAGAAGTTGAACGGCACGGCCTGGAAGAAGAACACACGACCCGCCGCCGCGTCAGGGATGATGG
>CAZOEX010000182.1:0-5189 GCA_964578925.1 uncultured Gemmatimonadota bacterium
CACCGGCAAGACGCTGCTCGCGCGCGCCGTCGCCGGCGAGGCCGGCCGACCGTTCTTCTCGATGAGCGGCTCGGACTTCGTCGAGATGTTCGTCGGCGTGGGGGCGTCGGTCACGGGTGATACCCCTGTCCTCGTTCGCGATGAGCGAGGTCCGCGCCTCGTACCGATCGCCGACGTCGTCGACCCCACCTATGAGAAGGACGAGTCGGCATTGGGCGGGATGGAGACGTCTGGCGACGAAGACGACTCGGGCCGCGTGCTGCCGGTCTTCGGACTCGAGGCGCTGGGGTACGAGAGCGGGGAATCCGGATTCCGCGGCGACCTCGACGTGTTCGGCGGAAGCTCGTGGCAGCCGGTCCGGGGCGTCTATCGGCATCGGGTCGACGAGATCTACGAGATCGAGTACCTGGGTGGAACGCTCCGGACGACGGGCGATCACAGCGTGTTCGTCCGCGGGCACGGCGGCATTCGCGCGAAGGAGGTTCGCGAACTGGAGGCGGGCGACGTACTCGTCAACCTGCCCTTCAGGGTCCGGCGCGAGTACGACGCCGCGCAGGGCACGCGCCACGAGACGCGGGCTCACCGGTTCTCCGGGCAGGCGCCGGCGGCACTGCCGCTCGAGCAGGTGGACGAGAACCTGGTCGCAGCGCATGCCTTCGCGATCGGAGCCGCCGACCGCCACACGCAGGCCGAGCTGGGCGAAATGCTCGGCGTCTCCCAGGCGACCATCGGCAACTGGCAGGCCGGCAAGCACCTGCCGCGTGGCCTGTCGGACCGCTACGAGCGGACGGAGATTCCCGATGAAGTGCGTGTCGGTCCCGATTTGCTCCGCCTCATGGGCCTGTACACGGCCGAGGGCAGGGAAAACGGATGCCTCGAGCTTTGCTTCGGCTCCCACGAGGCCGAGCTTGTGGCGGAAGCCGCGGCGCTGATCGAGAGACTCTTCGGCTTGGAGCCGAAGCGGGTCGATATGGGGGACAACTCCACGCGGCTCGTCGTCCACTCCGCGTCCCTCGGTCGCTTCTTCGCGCGCCACTGCGGCAACGGGAGCCACGAGAAGCACGTGCCGACCCTGCTGTGGGACGCGCCGCGGGAGTTCTTCCTCGCCTACCTGGACGGGTATGCGCGAGGCGACGGCTGGATCGCGAAGTCCGGAAAGCTGCGCGCCACATCGGTTAGCCGCCGCCTGATCCGCGAGCTGGCCTGGCTGTGCGCGATGCATGGCATCCCCGCCGGGATTCGGCATCAGCGGCACGCCGCAGGTCGGATCATCAAGCAGCGCCCATTGCCCGAGACGGAGTCCTGGACGCTCATCATCGGCAAGAGTGCCAATCCGTTCCTGGCAGAGAAGGAACGTCCGGAGCATCCGCAAGGCGGTAAGCGGCCCGTCGTGCGCAGTGTGAAACGAATCGAGCACGACGGCTTCGTCTACGACCTCTGCGGCTGCGAGAACGAGGCGTTCTTCGGCGGTGAGAAGCCGGTCCTCCTCCACAACAGCCGGGTTCGGGATCTCTTCGAGCAGGGGAAGGCGCACGCCCCGTGCATCATCTTCATCGACGAGATCGACGCGGTGGGCCGCCACCGGGGCGCCGGCCTCGGAGGCGGACACGACGAGCGGGAGCAGACGCTCAACCAGCTCCTGGTCGAGATGGACGGATTCGAGTCGAACGAAGGCGTGATCCTGCTGGCGGCCACGAACCGGCCCGACGTGCTCGATCCCGCGCTTCTCCGGCCCGGACGCTTCGATCGGCAGATCGTCGTCGGCAGCCCGGACATCAACGGGCGCGAGGGGATCCTCAAGGTGCACGTGAAGGGCATCCCCCTGGCCGAAGACGTCGACCTCCGCGTGCTCGCCAAGGGCACGCCCGGCCTCTCCGGCGCCGACCTCGAGAACATCGTCAACGAGGCGGCCCTCCTCGCGGCGCGGAAGGACAAGGACCGCGTCTACATGGAGGACATGGAGCAGGCGAAGGACAAGATCATGCTGGGGGCCGAGCGCCGCAGCCTGGTGATCAGTGACGAGGAACGGAAGGTGACGGCGTTCCACGAGGCGGGACACGCGGTGATCGCGCTCCGGGCGCCGGGGCTCGATCCGCTTCACAAGGTCACGATCGTACCGCGCGGACGGGCACTCGGGATCACGGCCTCGCTGCCCGAAGAGGATCGTCACAACTACACCAAGGAGTGGCTCGAAGGGAAGCTCATGATGCTGTTCGGCGGCCGGGTGGCCGAGGAGATGGTGTTCGGCCGCGGCAAGATCACCACCGGCGCCGGCAACGACATCGAGCGGGCCACGAACATCGCCCGGCGCATGGTCACCCAGTTCGGCATGTCCGACGCGCTCGGTCCGATCGCGGTGGGAGAGGCCGACCAGGAGGTCTTCCTCGGGCGGGAGCTGGCCCAGCGGCGCGAGGTGAGCGACCGGACGGCCCAGACCGTGGATTCCGAGATCAAGCGGATCCTGGACGAGGCGTACCAGGCCTCGGCCCGCGTGCTGACCGAGAACCGCGACCTTCTCGACGAGATCGCGAACGCGCTGCTCGAGCGGGAGACCCTCGACGCCGAGGAGATCAAGCTGCTAGACGCCGGGAAAGCCCTGCCGCCCCTCGAGGCCGAAGAAGAAGAGAAGGAAGAGGCATCCGCGGAGGAAGACGAAGAAGCTCCGTCCGGGGCCCGAGACAAGGCGGGCGAGGCACCGCTCGAAGGCACGGGCGGCGAGCCGTCGCCCGTGCCGGCCTGACCGCGCGAGGCCACGCCCACCGATGGCCCCGCCCGCCGCGTGGAAGATCCGGGGCGGGTCCCTTTCGCTGGACCGCCCCATCGTGATGGGCATCCTGAACGTGACGCCCGACTCCTTTTCGGACGGTGCGCGGTACACGGATCCCGCGGTCGCGATCGACCACGCCCTGGCGATGCTCGAGGGAGGCGCCGACGTGATCGACGTCGGGGCGGAATCGACACGCCCCGGGGCGGAGCCGGTGGACGCCGACGAAGAATGGCGCCGCCTGGCCGGGACGATCGAACCTCTGGCGCGGCGCGGCGTCACCCTCTCGATTGACACGATGAAGGGTGAAGTCGCCGAGCGGGCTCTCGAGGCGGGAGCCGCCATCGTGAACGACGTGTCGGCATTGCGCGCCTCCCCCGACATCGCCGACCTCTGCGCTCGGACGGGGGCGGGTATCGTTCTCATGCACATGCGCGGCGAACCCCGCACGATGCAGGAAGATACCCGTTACGGCGATCTGGTGGGCGAGGTGTCGACCTGGCTCGCCGAGAGAGCAGAGGTGGCGCGCGGCGCCGGGTGTGATCCGCGACAGATCGTCATCGACCCGGGCCTCGGATTCGGCAAGTCCGTGGAGGGGAACCTGGAGCTCCTGGCGCGAACGGGCGACTTCGCGCGGCTCGGCTACCCGGTCCTCGTCGGCCCGTCGCGCAAATCGTTCATCGGAAAGACGCTCGGCGCGCCCGTCGAAAGGCGGCTGGAGGGTACGCTGGCGGCCTGCCTGGCCGCACTCGAGAGGGGAGCCCGGATCTTCCGGGTGCACGACGCGGGCGCGGCGCGGCGCGCCCTCGACATGGCCGAAGCGATCCGCCGCGCGGGGTGAGGTCTTCAACGGACCTTTAGCCGGACGAGGAGACGATGCTGCAAGGGATACTCGACTATCTGAGCTTCCTCAGGCTCGACTGGAAGGACGCGGTCGAGATCCTCGTCGTCTCCTACCTGGTCTACCGCCTGCTGATCGCGTATGCCGGCACGCGAGCTTTCCAGGTGCTCGTGGGTTTCGTCGTCCTCGTCAGCATCTATGCCGTATCGCAGGCGCTGCAGCTCCGGCTCGTGCCCTACATCCTTTCGCAGGTCTTCACCTACGGCGCCTTCGCGCTGATCGTGATCTTCCAGCAGGAGCTGCGGACGGCGCTCGCCCGGCTGGGCCGCACTCGATGGTTCCGGCTCTTCGCCGTCCAGGAGCAGGAGGAGGTGTTCGACGCCATCGTCGACGCGGCCGATCGCTTGGCCAAGGCGAAGATCGGCGGCATCATCGCCGTTCAGCGCGAAGTGGACCTCAGTGCGCACGTCGACGACGGCACGCCGCTGGATGCCGAGGTGTCGCCCGAGCTGTTGGCGACGATCTTCTCGCCGTATTCGCCCCTCCACGACGGTGCCGTCATCGTCCACCAGGACCGGATCGCCTCGGCCGCCGCGGTCATCCTCCGTCTCTCGCAATCGCCGCTGATCGATCGCGGCATGGGAACGCGGCATCGGGCCGCCATCGGCCTTTCGGAGGAAACCGACGCCCTGGTCGTCGTCATCTCCGAGGAGACCGGACAGATTTCGCTGGCGCATCGCGGCCTGCTCGTTCGCGATATCCAGCCCGATGAGCTGCGCCGCCGGCTCAAGGAGGAGGAGCAGGCAGGGGCGCCCGGAACGGCCGGCCGGGTGGAGCCTGCGCCGGCGGAGGTCCACGCGGCGAGTCGGCCGGCGGAGGGCTAGACGGAGGGGCTGGACCGCGTCCTGATGGCCCGTTGCCCCGGTTTGACGGGCCTGCACGGCGCGACTAAACTACGGCTTCCCCCGTGATCGAAGTGGGGGAGAGGAACCTTACCCGCGGAACGGAGACGCGAGTGCAAGACACCAGTTACGAGTTGCTGACGATCTTCGCGGACGGGGGGTTCATGATGTATCCCCTGGTCCTGTGCTCTCTCGTCGCGCTCGGAGTGATCATCGCCAAGGCCTGGACGCTGCACGTCGCCCACCGCGACTCCCAGGGCCTGCTCGACGAGATCGAGAGCCTCGGTACGGCCGGACACCTCGACAAGGCGATCGAGCGGGCGCACGAGACCCGCGGCCCCGTCGCCGCCATCCTGCTGACGGGGCTCCGTCGGCTCAAGGAAGAGCAGCGGGGCAAGGACATCAGCAAGGCGATCGAGACCACCGGCACCCTCGAGCTCGACTTTCTCGAGCGTGGCCTCACGGTGCTGGCCACGATCGCGAACGTCGCACCGATGCTCGGCTTCCTGGGTACGGTGATCGGGATGATCTCCGCCTTCGCGGCCATCGAGGCGGCGGGCCAGGTCGAGCCCGCGCTGGTGGCGTCGGGCATCAAGATCGCGCTGATCACGACGGCCTCGGGACTGGCGATCGCGATCCCGGTGAACATTGCGTACAACTATTTTGTAACAAGAATTGACGC
>CAZOEX010000183.1:0-5185 GCA_964578925.1 uncultured Gemmatimonadota bacterium
GCCATCGTCTGGAAGGACCTGCTCATCGAGGTCCGCACGAAGGCCAGCTTCAATTCGATGCTGGCCTTCGCCGGTCTCGTCCTGTTCGTCTTCTCCTTCGCGATCGGGCCCGATACCCCGCTCCTCCGGCGGATCGCGGCGGGCCTCCTCTGGGTCGCCATCGTCTTCACGGGGCTTCTCTCGCTGAACCGTACCTACCAGTCCGAGGAAGCGGCGGGCGGGCTCGAGGGACTCCGGCTGGCGCCCGGCGACCCGCGGGCCATTTATCTCGGGAAGCTCGCCGGCAACGTCCTGCTGCTCCTGGCCCTCGAGCTCCTGCTCTTCCCCGCCGCGGCGGTGCTCTTTCAGATCGAGCTGGCGCCCCACGCCCTGCCTCTCGCCGGCATCGCCATCCTCGGCACGCTGGGAATCTCGATTGCGGGCACCTTCTACGCGGCGCTCACGCTGCACCTGCGGGCTCGCGAGATCATGCTGCCGCTCTTGCTCATCCCCGCGCTCGTTCCGCCGCTCCTCGGGGCCGTGAACGCCACCCAGCTCGTGCTGGACGGGAACCCCTTCGGCGAGGCCGCGTTGTGGGTTCGACTTCTCGTGGCCTACGACGTAGTCTTTTTCGTCGTCTGCACCTGGTTGTTTCCCCTGGCGGTGGAGGAGTAGTTGGACCGCGCTTCGACAGCCGTTCGCTGGCTCGGCGTATCCGCCCTCGTCCTCATGGCGGCGGGAAGTTACATCGGGCTCTTCGTGGTCGGAGCGGACATCGAGATGGGCGAAGTTCAGCGGCTGATGTACGTGCACGTGCCGGCCGCCTGGACGGCGTTCGTCGCTTTTTTCGTCGTCTTTCTCGGCAGCGTCCTCTACCTGGTCCAGCGAGACGAGCGGGCCGACCGCGTGGCCGCGAGCGCCGCGGAGGTCGGCGTCGTCTTCATCGCGCTCACCCTCCTCACGGGGATGCTGTGGGGCCGGCCGACCTGGGGGGTGTGGTGGACCTGGGACCCCCGACTCACGACCACGGCACTGCTGCTCGCGGTCTTCGTGGGCTACCTTGCCGTGCGCGGCTTCGCCGACGATCCCGAGCGCCGGGCGCGCTGGTCGGCCATCGTGGGCATCCTCGGTTTCGTCCAGGTACCGATCGTATACCTTTCGGTCGTCTGGTGGCGTTCGCTCCATCAGCCGCCCTCGAGCCCCCGGTCGGTCTCGTCGGACATCCTGGCGACGTGGATGCTGAACTTCGCGGCGTTTCTGCTGGTCTTCGCCTGGCTGACCGCGCGTCGGACCCGCGCCGCGCGCCTCGAAGGGGAACTCGAGGCCACGTTGGCGTATGATTAACGGGTACGTGGCAGCGGGATACGGATTGATCTGGGTTTCGCTCATCTGGTTCGCGTGGCGAACGCACGTTCGGGTGCGCGCCGCCGAGCGCGCCCTGGCGAAGACGAAACCGACGACGAACGATCGGGAGTACGAAGGAGATTCATGAAGCGAACGAAGAAGGTCTGGGGCGGTATCGGGATTCTGGCCGTCGTGACCGTCGTCGGAATGCTGCTCGCCAGCGGACTCGAGGAGGGCGTCGTCTACTTCCTCACGCCGAGCGAAGTCGTGGCCCAGGGAACGAACGCCGTCGATCGACCGCTGCGCCTCGGCGGCCAGGTGAAGCCCGGTTCGGTCGAGTGGAACGCCGAAGCGCTTGACCTGCAGTTCGTGGTCCAGGACAGCACGGGAGAGGTTCCGGTAGCGTCGACGGGTGCGCCGCCGGCCATGTTCCGCGACGGAATCGGTGTGGTCGTCGAGGGCTCCCTTCGTCCGGACGGAACCTTCGAGTCGACCAATCTGATGGTGAAGCACTCCAACGAGTACCAGGCCCCGCACGGGGACTCGATCCCGGAGGCGATGTACGAGTCCCTGGTACAGCCCGGAGACGCCGAATAGTCCGACTGCCGGAGGTTCACTCCTCGTGATCAACCTGATCGGGACCGTCTCGGTCACGGCGGCCTGGCTCGGCGCGGCGGCGCTCGCCGTCGTCGGACTCCTCGCCGGATTCCGGCAGAGCGACGGCCTGCTGCGCGGCGCCCGCTACGCCGCCGGCTTCGTCTTCGTCGCGATGCTCGTCGCGGTGGGCACCATGGAGTACGCCCTCCTGACCCACGACTTCAGCGTCGAGTACGTGGCGCAGGTCGGCAGCCTCGAGACCCCCCCGTACTACACGGCGATCTCGCTCTGGAGCAGCCTGGAAGGGTCGATTCTCTTCTGGGGCCTGATCCTGGCCGCGTATACCGCGCTCGTCGTCTGGGTCCAGCGACACTCGACCTCGCGGCTCCTGCCGTTCGCGCTCGGCACGCTCGGCGTGGTGGGCATTTTCTTCTACGGTCTGGTCGCCACGGTCGCCAATCCCTTCGGCGTGGTGTCACCGGCGCCGGCCAACGGTCCGGGCCCGAATCCCCTCCTTCAGAACCACCCCCTGATGGGGCTCCACCCGCCGCTCCTCTATCTGGGATACGTGGGACTCTCGGTCCCGTTCGCCTTCGCCATCGGCGCGCTGCTCAGCGGCAAAGTCGACGAGGAGTGGATCCGCACGACCCGTCGCTGGACCGTCACGCCCTGGGCGTTCCTCTCCCTGGGAATCGTGGCCGGCGCCTGGTGGTCGTACGAGGTCCTCGGCTGGGGAGGGTACTGGGCGTGGGATCCGGTCGAGAACGCCTCCTTCCTTCCATGGCTCACCGCCACGGCGTTCCTGCATTCGGTGATGGTCCAGGAACGGCGCGGGATGCTGAAGACCTGGAACCTGACGTTGATCATCGGCACCTTCCTGCTCACCCTGTTCGGCACCTTCTTGACCCGGTCCGGCGTGCTCGACTCGGTGCACGCGTTCACCGAAGGCGTCATCGGTCCCCTCTTCCTGGGCTTCATCGCGTTCGTGACCCTCGTATCGCTGACCCTGCTCGCATGGCGCGCCGATCGGCTCCATTCACCGGGCTCGCTGGACGGGATGGTGTCGCGGGAGAGCTCCTTCATCCTGAACAACCTCATCTTCGCCGCCTTCACGTTCACCGTCCTCCTGGGGACGACCTTCCCGCTCATCGTGGAGGCGATCAACGGGGACCGGATCAGCGTGGGGCCGCCCTATTTCAACATGGTCAGCGTGCCCCTCGGGCTGCTGTTGCTCTTCCTGATGGGAGTCGGGCCGGCCCTTCCGTGGCGGCGGACGACGGGCGAGAAGCTCCGCCGGACATTCCTGCTGCCCGCGAGCGTGGCGCTGCTGACCGCCGCGGCGGCCTTCCTCCTCGGCGTGCGGGAGATCTATCCGATCATCACCTTCGGCTTCGCCGCTTTCGTCATGGTGACGATCGTCGACGAGTTCGCGAAGGGAGTGAAGGCGCGCCGGCGGATCGGGAGCGTGGGCCCGATCCGGGCTCTCGGCCAGCTCCTGACGCGCAACAACCGACGGTACGGGGGCTACATCGTCCACACCGGGATCGTCGTGATCGTCGTAGCGCTGTCGATCTCCGGAACATGGCGCTTCGAGCGCGAGGCGACGCTGCGGGAGAACCAGGAGATGGTGCTCGGCGATTACACGGTTCGGTTCGACTCGGTGCGCACCTGGCGCGAGCCGCATCGGCAGGTCGTAGCGGCGTCATTCACCGCGGTGCGTGGCGGTGACGAGGTCGGTCGTCTCGAGCCCCGGACGAACTTCTACTTCCGCAGCCAGATGACCGAACCGATCGCGACCCCGGCGGTCCGATCGTTCCTCGACGAGGACCTCTACCTCACGCTGATGGCGTTCGACGACGACGGCGAACACGCCACCGTCCGGGCGATCGTCAATCCGGGGGTCCCATGGCTCTGGATCGGCGGGATGATAATCGGCCTGGGCGCCATCCTGGCGGTGGCCCCTCAGCGACGCCGATCGGCCTCTACGAAATCCGGGGCATGACGCCGTACGGGATCCGACCGTGAAGGGGAGATGGCGGTGGTTCCTGCCCCTGGCCGCGGTTCCGTTTCTCGGCCTGCTCCTCTTCGGCCTGCTCCGGAACCCGGATTTCTTCCCGACGCCGCTCATCGGCCAGCCGGCACCGGATTGGCGCCTCGAGACGCTCGAAGGCGACTCCCTCGGGCTGCCGGAACTCGAGGGGAAGGTGGTCGTGTTGAACTTCTGGGCCTCGTGGTGCGGACCGTGCATCCAGGAACACCCGATCCTCATGCGGACGGCGCAGGAGTGGTCGGACGAGGATGTCGCGGTCGTAGGCGTCGTGTACGACGACACGAAGCGCAACGCCGAACGCTTTCTGGCGCGGTGGGGCAACGCCTGGCGACACCTGCTGGATCCGCGCAGCCGGACCGCGATCGACTATGGCGTGTACGGGCCGCCCGAGACGTTCTTCATCGGCCGGGACGGCCGGATCGGCTTCAAGCATCTCGGACCGGTCACCTGGAACATCGTGAAGACGCAGGTCGACTCGCTCTTGGCGGCTCCGGTCGGCGACGGCGAGCCGGAGGGTGTGGAATCATGATCCGCAGCGTCGTTCTGGCGACCGTGGCGGCTGCGACGATCGGCGCACCGATCGCGAGCGCCCAGGAGCCGATGGCCGAACCCGAGCCGGTCGAGGATACGTCCGAACTGACCGACCGGCGCGCCGCGGCCCTTGACGCGAAGTCGGCGGAGATCGCCGCCCGGCTGCGCTGTCCGGTATGCAGCGGGCAATCCGTGCTCGAGTCCAATGCGCCCATCTCGCAGGAGATGCAGGAGCTGATCCGCGAGCGCCTCGAGCGCGGCCAGAGCGAAGAGGAGATCATCGCGTATTTCCGCAGCTCCTACGGCGACTGGATCATGCTCCGGCCGAGACCGACCGGATGGAACCTGCTGGTGTACGTATTGCCGGCAGTCGTACTGATCGCCGGCGGCGCATGGCTGATCGTCGTCCTGCGGCGATGGAGCGCGCGGCCGACGGACCGGAGGGCAGCAGCGCCGGATCACGATGCCGGGACGTCCGAGCTGAGTGACGACGACGAGGAGTGGCTTCAGCGCTCGATCGGCGGCGGCTGACGTGGCCGGCTACGAAGCCTCCGGGCCGCAGAGGGAAGTCGAGCACCGAAAGTTGGAACCTCGGTGCCCTTTCCCCGTATAATGTTAGTTTCGGATTTTCCGCCGGGGTTGCGGCGCCCCGGACAGGTCATCCGCTGAGTTCAAGCAGGGAGT
>CAZOEX010000184.1:0-5164 GCA_964578925.1 uncultured Gemmatimonadota bacterium
AACACCTTCCGGGCGGTGAACATCGGACTGGTGAACGAGATGGCCGTGATCTCGGATCGCCTGGGCATCGACGTCTGGGAAGTCATCGATGCGGCGGCCACGAAGCCCTACGGCTTCATGCGCTTCTTCCCCGGTCCCGGCCTCGGCGGCCACTGCATTCCGGTCGACCCTCACTTCCTCGCCTGGAAGATGAAGACGCTGCACTATCGGACGCGGTTCATCGAGCTGGCCGCCGAGATCAACGCGGAGATGCCGCGCTACGTCGTCGAACGCGTGGCCGAGGCGTTGAATCGCGTGCGGAAGCCTCTGAACGGCAGCGACGTGCTGCTCCTCGGGATGTCCTACAAGCCGGACGTGGACGACGTCCGCGAGAGCCCGGCTTTCGACATCGCGCAGCTCCTGCGACGGCGAGGGGCACGCGTCGCCTTCCACGATCCGTACGTTTCGAGCGTCCGGATGGACGGCGGGGTCGAGCGGTCCGTGGAGCTGACGGCGGAGCGCCTGGCGGACGCGGATGCGGTCGTGGTCACGACCGATCATTCGTGCGTCGACTACGATTTCGTGACCGAGCACGCGGAGATCGTGGTCGATCCGCGCAACGCGATCGGTGAGACGCGGGGTGCCGTGGTCTATCCCATCTCAGGTCCGCCACGGCTGCCGGAAGGTGTCGCCGAGGCGTCCGAGAGCCCGCAGCCCGCACGAGCAGTCGGCGTCAGCGCCGGACGGTGATCCGATCGCCGGGGTGAATGACGGCTGACGAGAGGCCGTTGGCCGCCATCAGCTCGCCCGTCGATGTCCCGTAGCGCCGTGCGATCGCCCACAACGTGTCGCCGCGCCGCACCGTTACGGTCACCGGGCCCTCCGCGAGCACGGCCCTGGCGGACGCACCGCCGACCGATCCCGCACTGCCGGTTCCCCGCGACCGCGGGATCACCAGTCTCTGTCCGATCTGCAAGCGCCGTGGATTCACGTAGTTGTTCGCCGCGCGAATCGATGCCACCGACGTGCCGTAGCGCCGTGCGATGGCTCCGAGCGTCTGGCCGCGCGTGACGCGATGCTCGATCCACGTCACCCGCTGATCCGGGGGAATCTCCGCGTAGGCCGTCGTGAACCGCGCGGCCGTGCCGACCGGGACCCGCACCTCGACGGTGCGGGCGGGCGGCGTGACGTTGCGGACGAACTGCGGGTTGAGCTCCTCGATGAGCTCCTCGGTCGTGCCGGCGGCCTCGGCCAGGACGTCGAAGCTGGTCGCGTCGGGCACCTGCACCACGTCGAACTCCAGCGCCGGCATCGGCTGCACGTCGCCGAACCCGTAGCGCTCCAGGTTGCGCGCGATCGTCGCGGCGGCCAGCAGCTTCGGCACGTAGTTGCGCGTCTCCCTCCGCAGCACGCGGGCATCCGCGAGGTCCCAGAAGTCTTCCGAGCCGACCCTGCGAATGCCGCGGCTCACCCGTCCCGCCCCGGCGTTGTACGCCGCCGCCGCCAGGTACCACGAGCCGAAGCGCTCGTGCAGATCCCCCAGGTGGGCGATCGCCGCGTCGGTCGCCAGGAAGGGGTCGCGGCGCTCGTCCAGCCAGTAATCGACATCGAGCCCGTAGGCCCGTCCGGTTGACGCGATGAACTGCCACAGGCCGACGGCGCGCGCCCGGCTGTAGGCGTTGGGGTTCATCCCGCTCTCGATGAGCGCGAGGTACAGCAGGTCCTCCGGAAGCTCCGCGGCGCGAGCGCGCTCGCGAATCATCGCCTCGTAGCGGCCCGCGCGCTCCAGGTAGAGCTCGAATCGAACCCGTCCGTCGCCTTCGGTGAAGTAATCGATCCAGCGCTGGACGTGCTCGTTCATCTCCAGCGGGATCGCGTATCGAGCGGCGTTGACCGGCCGCTCGGAGAGACCGAGCGGGTCGGCACCGAACATGGCGTAGAATTCCCGGCGCGTCATCTCGTCGAGCGTCTCCACGGCCTCGTCGGCGTCCCGGGCCGCCGCCTCGACGCCTGCCGAGTCCACACCCGCGGCCAGCGCCTCGGCGATCGCCTCGTCGTCGGCTCCCGCGACGACCGGACTGTCGCGCAGCGGCTCGGGCGAACTGGCGCACGCGCCCAGCAGGGGCGCCGCGACCAGCAGGGCGACGGCCGCCCATGCCGTGGCCCTTCCGGATCGGGGCGCACGCTCCGGCGCGTCCCCCTCGACGTTCTCGCCGGGTTCCCTCTCTCTCACGCCGTCTGCGCTCATGCTGGTCGCTCCTTGTGCGTTCGTCGACACCGCTGGCCCCGGAAAATCGTTCAAGATCCGTGCGAGACCCGACTCGTCGCCCGTCAGAGGCGGTAGTTCGGCGCTTCTCGCGTGATCACCACGTCGTGGGGGTGCGATTCGCGCAATCCCCCGGAGGTGATTTTTACGAACTCGGTATCGGATTTCAGTTCGGCGACGTCCGCGACGCCGCAGTATCCCATGCCACTGCGCAATCCGCCCACCAGTTGATACAACGTGTCAGTCACCGGTCCTTTGTACGGCACCCGGCCCTCGATGCCCTCGGGCACGAGCTTCCGCCCGTCCTCGGACTCCTGGAAGTAGCGGTCCGCCGAACCCTCCTCCATCGCCGACAGCGAGCCCATTCCGCGCACGACCTTGAACCGCCGCCCCTCGAGCAGGAACGCCTCGCCCGGGCTCTCCTCCGTCCCGGCCAGCATCGAGCCGAGCATGCAGGAATCCGCACCGGCTGCCAGCGCCTTGACGATGTCGCCCGATTGCTTGATTCCACCGTCGGCGATCACCGGCACGTCACCGGCCCCGGACACCGCATCCAGGACGGCCGTGATCTGCGGCACCCCGACACCCGTAACGACACGGGTGGTGCAGATGGATCCCGGGCCCACACCCACTTTCACCCCGTCGACCCCTCGCTCGACCAGCGCCCGCGCACCTTCGGCCGTGCCGATGTTCCCCGCCACGAGCTGCACGTCGGGTAGCGTCTCGCGCACGCGCTCCACGGCCCGGAGCACACCCTCCGAATGGCCATGGGCCGTGTCGACGACGATGACGTCGTGGCCGGCTTCGGCGAGCTCGCGCGCCCGGGCGAGCTCGGCGCGCGACGTGCCGACCGCCGCGCCGACCATGAGCCGCCCGTGGGCGTCCTTGGAGGCGTTGGGATGCGAACGACGCTTGAAGATGTCCTTCACCGTGATCAGGCCGCGCAGCATCCCGTCGTCGTCCACTACCGGAAGCTTCTCGATCTTGTGACGACGCAGGATCTCCTCGGCGCCCTCGAGGGACGTGCCCACGGGCGCGGTGATCAGGCCGTCGGAGACCATGACCTCCTCGACCTTGCGATCGAGATCGGTCTCGAAGACGAGATCGCGGTTCGTGATGATGCCGACGAGCCGGCCGTCGGGGTCGACGATCGGAACCCCGCTGATGGAGAACTCGCGCATCAGGCCGTTCGCCTCGCGAAGGGTGGCGCCCGGGCCGAGCGTGATCGGATCGAGGATCATGCCGCTCTCGGAGCGCTTCACGCGATCGACCTGCGCCACCTGCGCCTCGACCGGCATGTTCTTGTGGATCACGCCGATGCCTCCCTCGCGGGCCATCGCGATGGCCATGCGGTGTTCGGTCACCGTGTCCATGGCGGCCGACACGAGGGGGACCGCGAGGCGGATCTCGCGGGTGAGACGCGTCGATACGTCGACGTTCGCGGGGTGTACCGTGGAGTGCCGTGGAACGAGCAGCACATCGTCGAAGGTCAGCCCGTCCCGGATCTTCAGGTTCGCCATCGGGGAATGCTAGGCGGACTCCCCGGGAGCGTCAACTTGAACGGGGACGCGGACGGAGCGTCACTCGACCACGATTTCCCTGGTGCGCGGCGGCTGGGGCGGAGATTCAGGCGGGCCGGGTTCGGGACGGCCGCCCTCGAGCTCGACCAGAAATTCACGGCCCGCGTCGCGGACGCTGTCCAGCATCCGATCCGCGGTGCTCATGACCTTCATCGTCTCCCGGAGCGCTCGCGCCGGGACCTTCCCCCTGCGCATCGTCTCCTGTACCGCTTCGCCGAACTTCTGGAACGACGTGGCCCTCGCGTCGCCCTCGGAATAGCGGCTGCGCAGGAAGTTGATGTAGTCGAGTACCTGGTAGGCCTTGTCCTCAGGCAGGCCTTCCAGCTTCCGCCAGATCTCTTTCTTCAGTATCTCGTTCATCGTCGGTGCTCTTCGTCTTCGGGTCTCCGTCGCCTCGAACGTCCTTCGTCGGCATGCCCAGCTCTTCACTCATTCGTACCTGGGCACAGAAAGTTTCGCTCCTCAGCTTTCGAAGATAGCGCCACATGAGGACGAAGTGGAAGCCGACGCCCACCGTGAACAGGACGCCGGATGCGATGTGCGTCACCACCAGGACCGTCCGCAGCTGCTCGGACACGACGACCTGGATCAGGTAGCCGCTGGCGACCATCGGTACGAGCGCCACGACCGTCAGCAGCCCCGAGCGGCGCCCGGGTTCCACGCCGCGGACGATGTGACGCCAGATGTGGCGGATCGAGATGAAGCCGATGGCGAGGACGAAGAGCGGCGCCACGAGCACGTGGCCCTTGAGCGCCCAGATCTGCAGCGGATGGTTCACGACGGCGAACGGATCCGGGGACTCGACGCCGTACTGGAACCAGAGAAGCGCGAAGCCCGTGACGATGACGGCGAGGGACGTCAGCCGCACGCTCCATCGCTCGAAGGCGCTCACGGCGTCCTTCCCTCTCCGAGCGGATCGAGCCACCCGTGCAGGGCGAGAGTACGCCGGACGGCCTCCGTGACCGCCCGGGACGTCAGCGTGGCCCCCGTGATCCCGGCGACGGCGTTTTTGTCGTCCAGGTCCCCGTCGAGCCGCCGTCCCTCGAAGCGGTCCAGCCAGCCGGCCGGCGCCAGGTATTCCTGCGGTTCGGCGAACCGCAGGACTTCGATTCGGCCGACGCTCCCGCCGGGCTCCACGTGCACCATCAGCACCTCGGGCAGCGTCCGGACCCGGTGCACGTCGAAATAGGCGACGCCGAGGGGACGGTCTCCTTCCGTGCCCACGTAGTAGGTGATGATCGTGCGCGCCTCCTCGATGCCCGTCGCCTCCTCGAGCTCGGCGATCCGGCCGGCGTCCAGATAGGTCGTTCGGCGTTCGATCTCGGCCGGCTCCGGGAAG
>CAZOEX010000185.1:0-5156 GCA_964578925.1 uncultured Gemmatimonadota bacterium
CACACGCCACACCCGTGCCCCGACGCACGACCTCGCTTCCCGACCTCTGTTCTACGACCCCGCCCCCGCGGCTCACGTGCGGCTCACGTCGCGGCATCTCGATGGTCCGGCTACCCCCGGCCACGAAGAGCCCAAAGGTGTCCCCACCGGAGCTTCGAGGAGCGGTTTGGCAATGAGAAATGGTTCAGATCAAGGAGGGTAAGGAGCGACGAGGGAGACGTAGTGAAAACTACGTCGCACCGAGCGCGACGCACCCGACGCCGAGCTGGGCCATTTATCGCAGCCAAACGGTCGGTGGCTTTCGCGAGGGAGACACACCTGGCACCATCTCGAACCCAGTCGTTAAGCCCCTCAGCGCCGATGGTACTGCGGCCTCGCCGTGGGAGAGTAGGTCGCCGCCGGCCTCTCAGACCGCCAGCGCCCCCCGGGCTCCTCAGCCCGCGGGGGCGTTCGGCATTTCAGCCATCACCGCCAGTCGCTGCACGACGTCGCCGGGTCGCTCGGCGTCCATCACCGCACTCAGCACCGCCACACCCGCACCCGTCGCGAAGATCTCCTCGGCATTGTCCGGGGTGATTCCGCCGATCCCGACCCCCGGTAGGCCGGCGGAGTGCAGTACCTGGCCGACTCGCTCCGGGCCGATTCGCTCGTCCGCGAGGCCCGCCTTCGAGCGCGTGCCGTACACGGAGCCGACCCCCAGGTAGTCCGCCCCGGCGTTTGCCGCGAGCAGGCCGGCTACGGGGTCGTCCACGGAATACCCGATCAGCAGCTCGCCTCCGGCGTGCGTTCGGACCACGTCCACCGGGAGATCCTCGGGACCGAGATGGACGCCGTCGGCCCCGGCCGCGAGGGCGATGTCGAAGCGGTCGTTCACGATGAACAGGGCGTCGTGCTCGTGAGCGAGCTCCCCGAGCCGCACGGCCTGTTCGTAGAGCGACACGTCCGCGGCCTCCTTGTCGCGGAGCTGAATCGCGGTGGCGCCCGCCGTCAGGCACTCGGCCACCACCTCTTCCAACCGTCGCCCGCAGGCGGGCTTCGGGTGCGTGACGATCATCAGCCGAAGGCTCGCCTGCGGACCGTCACTCATCGGAGTCGCCGGCCCGCTCCTCGTTTCCGGAGCCGGAGTCGGGTTCGGCTCCGGGCTCTTCGTCTCGCGTCTCACGAGTGGCGACGGATTCCTGCGCTCTCCGCTGCGCGGCCTCCGTCCGGATGCGGTTCTTCGCGTTGATGTGCTCCCGCAACGTTCGGGAGAACTCGTGCGTTCCGTCCGCGCGCGCGACGAAGTAGAGGAAGGGAACGTCGGCCGGCTGGAGGGCCGCATCGAGCGCCGCCTCTCCGGGCGAGGCGATGGGGCCCGGCGGAAGGCCCGGATTGGTGTAGGTGTTGTACGGGCTGTCCGCCACGGAGTCGATGTCCGCGTAGAGCAGCCGGGATCGCGGGGAGCCGAGCGCGTACTGGACCGTGGGATCCGCCTGCAGCAGCATGCCGATCTCGAGCCGGTTGACGTAAACGCCGGCGATGGTCGGCATTTCCTCCACGTGGCGGGCTTCCTCCTCGACGATGCTCGCCAGCGTCACGACCTCGCGTTCGCCGAGACCGGCCGAATCGGCCAGTGCCCGTCGCTTCGGCGTCCAGTACTCCTGGTAGCGCTCCACCATGATCCGGAGGATGTCGGCGGCGGGAAGGCCCTCCGCGACGTGGTAGGTCTCCGGGAAGAGATAGCCCTCCAGATCCGGGCCTGGCACCCCGAGCTCCGCCGCGAACGCGCTGTCGGTCGTCAGGGCGACGACCGAGTCGACCGGTTCGCCGGAGACCTCGGCCACGATGCGGGCGATCTGCTTCGCGCTGAAGCCCTCCGGCGCGGTGAACGCGACGGTCTCGACCGCGCCCGCTTCGAGTCGATCCAGGATCTCCAGCCACGAAGCGCCCGCGGGAAACCGATAGGTGCCCGATTTGAGACCGGTGGCCGAGCCGTCGAGCCGGGCGAAGAGGGCGAACAGCCGGGGAGAATCGATGAGCTCCTCTTCCTGGAGGATCTCGGCGATCCGCGCGGCCGATGCACCCTCCGGAACGACGATCTGTACCTCGCCCTCGCGGTCCGGGTCGCCGCAGGCGGCGAGCGAGATCGCCGCGGTGGCGGTGAAGAGAAGGGCGACCTTCCGTCCGGGGATCACTCGTCCCTCTCTTCCGACCCGCCGCTGGCGCCTTCGCCGTCCTCGCGCAGAAAGTCGTCCAGCAAGACGGCCGCCGCGAGGGCGTCGCGGAGACTCCGGTCGTGCCGCTTGCGCCTCGGCAGTTCCATGGAGCGGATCGTGCGTTCCGCCTCGACGGTCGTGAGCCGTTCGTCTCTCACGACCGTCGCGACGCCCGTCGCGGCGGTAAGTTTTCCGACGAATTCCCGCGCCTCCTTCGCCATCTCTCCCTCGCTCCCGTCCATGTTCAGCGGAATGCCGACGACGATGACGGCCGGTTCGAGCTCACGCACGATCTCGAGCAGTTCGGCGCTCGGCTCCACCGGTGGCGACGCCGCGGCCACGACGCCCCGCGGCTGCGCGACGACCCGGAGCGGATCGGACGCGGCCACGCCTATGCGGCGACGACCGTAGTCCAGCGCCATGACCCGGCCGGGCATGTTGGGTGCATGTGGATCCATTGGCATCGAGATTCGTATAGTTTGGGTCGGGAAGCTCGTCGAAATCGACGATGCGATCATACAGGAATCATAGCCGCGCCGCGGCCGCAACGCTCGCGCGGAGACGGCGTGGCGTCGATCCGCCGACCCACCCACCAGCCGAACCACGGAGCGATCCGTCGAGGAGAACGCACCATGGAAGAACGCAACGACATTCAAGATTCGATCACCTTCATCGCCGGACTCACCATCGGTACGCTCATCGGAGCCGTGTCGGCGCTTCTGCTCGCGCCCCAGAGCGGCCGACGCACCCGACGCGACATCGCTCGGCGGGCGGAGCGCCTGGGCGACAGCGCCGCCGACCGTCTCGAGGACGCGCGCGCCGAGGCCAGCCGTATCGCCGACCGCACGCGGAAGGAATCGCGGCGGCTCGCGCGAGATGCTCGCCGGAAGGTCGACGAGACGAGCGATCGGCTCAGCGACGCCGTCGAAGAGGGGCGGGAGAGGCTGCGCCGCTGAGCGCCGGCGAGGTGACCCCCGCCGAGCTGATCGAAAAGAAGCGGGACGGCACCCGGCTGGAGCCGGGTGAGCTGCGGAGCTTCCTGGACGCCTATCTGCGCGACGACGTGGCGGACTACCAGGTGTCGGCTCTCCTCATGGCCGTGTTCTTCCGGGGCCTGGACGCGTCGGAGCTGCGCGAGATGACGGCGGCGATCATCGAGTCGGGCGAGCGACTCGATTTCGGCGTCGACGGCCCGCCCGCGGTCGACAAGCACTCGACCGGCGGCGTCGGAGATAAGGTGTCGCTCGTACTCTCGCCGCTGCTGGCCGAGTACGGCCTGCGCGTCCCGATGATGTCGGGCCGCGGCCTCGGCCACACCGGGGGGACGCTTGACAAGCTCGAGTCGATCCCGGGGTTCCGGACCGGCCTGGACCTCGACGAGTTCCGGACCGTCGTCGGCGAGATCGGCTGCGCGATGATCGGCCAGACGCCGGAGATCACTCCCCTCGACGGGCGGCTGTACGCGCTCCGCGACGTCACCGGGACCGTCGAGTCGATCCCCCTGATCGCCGCGAGCATCGTGTCGAAGAAGGTCGCCGAGGGCATCGGTAGCCTCGTGCTCGACGTGAAGGTGGGTCGGGGCGCGTTCATGGCCGACGAGGCCCGGGCGCGCGAGCTGGCGATCACGATGGTCGATCTCGCCGGATCCTTCGGTCTCGAGGCGGAGGCCGTGCTGACGGGCATGGAGGAGCCGCTCGGCGTGGCGGTGGGCAACGCCCTCGAGGTACGGGAGTCGATCGCCTGCCTGCAGGGCGACGGCCCGCCCGAGCTGCGCGAGGTCACCCTGGAGCTGTGCGCGACCGTGGCCGTCGATGCCGGGACGGCTTCCGATCGGGAGGCTGCACGGCGAGAACTCGAGGCCCTGCTGGACGGCGGCGCGGCGCTGGAGCGGTTCGCTCGTCTCGTGGAACGGCAGGCCGGCGACCCGCGGGTCGTGGAAGCGCCCGATCTGCTCCCCACCGCTCCGGTCGTACGCGAGCTGCCCGCGGGGCGCCAGGGAAACGTCCGGAGGATCGACGCCCGCGAGATCGGCCTCGCGGCCGTAACGCTCGGAGCCGGCCGCCGGGCGATCGGCGACGCGATCGATCCGGCGGTGGGGTTCGAGGTCATGGTCCGCGTCGGGGACCGCGTGCAGGAGGACCAGCCCGTGATCCGTGTCCATGCCCGTTCCGAATCCGATGCGGAGATCGTCGCCCGACGGCTTGCGCGGGCGGTCGATATCGTCGACGAAGACGTCGATCCTCATCCGTTGATTCTGGGACGCGTATCCCCGGACTCCGCCTGAGAGCCTCTCTCGACGGGCTTCCTAGAACTCGAAATCGTCCGTGATCGGCGCCGCCGTGGAGTCGGCCGCCTCCTCCCCGGGACGTTCCAGGGTACCCCAGGGGCCGTGGACGTCGCATTCTTCCTGCGGCTCCGAGCCGGGGCGGTAATACTCCGTGTACACGACGTCCGCCGGGCACCAGGCCGTGGCCAGCCGGCCCGACGTGCGGTCGACGTCGCGTTCGACCAGGTCGTCCGGTCGGCTCCACGGAGGAGGGGCCGGATTCCGCTCGTAGTACCACTTCAGCACCTCGGCATTGATCGGCGCCGCGTCCTGTCCGCCCTGGGCGTCGGAGCGGATACGCGCCGGCTGATCGAAGCCCACCCACGAGGCCGTCACGAGATTGGGCGTGAACCCGAGGAACCAGGCATCGTAGAGATCGTTCGTCGTACCGGTCTTGCCGGCCACCGGCACCTGGCGCGGTACGCCGAGCCGCCGCACGCGGATGCCCGACCCGCGATTCACTACGTCCTCCATCATCGAGACCATGATCCAGGCGGTCTGGGCGTCCAGTACCTCTTCCCGCTCGACCGGCACGTCCCACAGAACCTCACCGCTGGCGCTCTCGACACGGAGGATCGGGCGGGGCTGCACCCGCACTCCGAGGTTGGCGAAGGTCGTGTAGGCCTCGGCCATCT
>CAZOEX010000186.1:0-5135 GCA_964578925.1 uncultured Gemmatimonadota bacterium
CGGTCGAAGAAGCGGCGCATCCGGCGATTGTGGCCGCGCTCGCCGCGGGCGAGGGAGGAGGTTGCCACGACCGCGAGGTCCAGGCGCGGCACCACGACCAGGAACTGACCGCCATATCCCCAGGCGCTGAAGACCTCCTCGCCGCCCCAGTCCGACGCCCACCAGAGATGCCCGTAACCCATGCCGTTCCAGGGGGACCGGAAGCGGGGGCGCCACGAGCGCTCGATCCATTCGGCCGGCACGAGCTGTCGACCCTCGTGGCGGCCCTCGTTCAGGTAGAGTACGCCGACCTTGAGAAGGTCGCGCGGCCGAAGCGCCATGTTGTTGCCGCCGAGGTAGTAGCCCCGCGGGCTTCGATCCCAGGTCGGAAGGCGAGCGTCCAGGGGTTCGAAGAGTACCTCGCGGGCGTAGTCGCGCAGGCTCCGGCCCGTCGCTTCGGCGAGCGCGATCCCAACGAGGTGGGTGACACCGGTGGAGTACTGGTAGCAGCGCCCCGGAGTGCACTCCAGCGGCCGGCGGAGCTGATCCCAGCCCCAATCCCGCGATGCCGCCCATTCGCCGTAGTTGTGGAAGCTCGTCGTCTCGAGACCGCTCGCCATGTCGAGCAGATGCCGGAGGCGGATCTCGTCCTTCCTCGGATCGTCGGCCTCGGACCCGTCGAGCCGACGATACAGCTCGGGCACGAGCTCCCGCAGGGGAACGTCGACACTCGGGATGAGGCTGTCCCGCAGAGCGATGCCGACGAGCGGAGAGAGCAGCGTCTTCGAGACCGAGTTCAGGTTCACGACGCGGTCGGCCCGCATGCCCCGGTAGTACCGCTCCAGGACCAGCTCGCCACGGTGCCAGGCCAGGAGGCTCGAGAGGGGACGAATACGCTCGGCCTCGACGAGCATGCTGTCCAGGCGTGCGGGTTCGAGCGAACCTTCGGCCGGCGGCAGGGCCGGCTCGACCACCGCGCCGGCGGGTTCGCTCGCCGGGACCGCCGGCTCGGTGGAACCCGACAGGGCGAGAGCGCCGGTGAGCCCGGCAACGAGAACCAGCGCCATTCCCCCGATGATTCGTTTTCGCATGGTGTGAATCCCCTCCACGGCGCGTCCGCCCGCTTCGCTTGCCGTCCCGTCGTCGGCCGGCCCATCATACGGCGGCGCTGCGCAAAATGATCCGGGTGAGCGCCGGCCGCGTAATCTCTAACGAAAGACGGGGGATGTCCGACGCCGCACGGATGGCGACATTGCTGCGCCGGGTCGCCGGGGGCGATCGCGATGCGTTCGCCGATCTGTACGATGCGACGTCGCCGGCCGTGTACGGCGTCCTCGTCGGAATGCTCCGCTCGTCCGCCGTCGCCGAGGAGGTGGCACAGGAAGTGTACGTCGAGGTCTGGCGAAAGGCAGGTTCCTTCGATCCGAAGCGAGGTAGCGCCGAAACCTGGATCGCCCTGCTCGCGCGCAGCCGGGCGCTGGACCGCATTCGGTCGGAGCGCTCCTATGCCGGGGCGGTCGATCGATCGAGCACGTCGATGCCGGCCGCCGAACTCATGGGCGAAGATCGGGACGATCCGTCGGAGGCGGCCAGTGTCGCCGAGCGTCGCCGGCTCGTTCGCGCGGCGCTCCGTGAGATGCCGGAGGAACAGCGAACCGCCATCCTGCTCTCGTTCTTCGGCGGTCTGAGCCACTCGGAGATCGCGGAGCGGGAGGAGATCCCGCTGGGAACCGTGAAGAGCCGGATCCGGGCCGGGCTGAGCAAGGTCGAAGATCGGCTCCGTCCCGTCCTGGGAAGCGAGGCCTGACGTGGAATCCGACCGCTACCACGAACTGCTCAGCCGTTGGGCGCTGGGTGAGCTGTCCGACGCGGAAGGCGAAGAGCTGCGGCACGAGATGGCGCGACGCGGCGGCGCCGGACGGGCGGAGGCGGAACGGATCCGCGAGGTCGTCGGCTCTCTCGGGTTCGCCGCCTCGCCGCGCGAGCCGCCGGCCGCGTTGCGCGAACGCGTGCTCGCCGCAATCGAGGAGGAGTCCTCCCGGGAGCCCGAGGGCCTCGCCACGCCGACCCCCGCCGTTCCGCGGGTCCGACGGCGCGGGAAGCTGTGGTCCTGGGTGGCCGTCGCGGCGACGCTGACCGCGATCGGCCTGGGCCTTTATTCGATGCAGTTGCGAGAGGCCCTGAACTCCACGCGAGAGGAGTTGCGAGGTGCCGAGATCCGGGCCGCCGATACGGAGGCGCTACAGGACTCGCTGGCGGAGCTGGTGAGCGACGTCTCGGCCCTGATCGGTTCGCGCGCCGTGACCCTGTCCGGCACGTCGTCGGAAGGCCCGGGCCGGGCCCGGGTGTTCGTCGACCTCGATTCGGGACGGACGCTCCTGCTCGTCGACGATCTACCGGTCCTTCCGCCCGAACAGGTCTACCAGCTCTGGGTGATCCGCGGAACCGAGCCGTCCAGTGCGGGTGTCTTCCGGCTGGAAGGCGAGGGGCCGGCGTGGATCGAGCTGCCCGAGACGACCGATGTTTCCGGAGCCGACCTGCTGGCGGTGACCGTCGAACGCGCCCCCGGGGCTCCCGCTCCGACGAAGGATCCGATTCTGGCCGGTGAGATCTGAGGACATCGCCGCCGGCCGGCGGCAATGGTGAGAATCAGAGGGCGCGGAGCATCCGCGAGCGGCGTGACACCAGCCGGGAGAGGGAAGAGTCCGTCGCGAGCTCTTCGTCGAGGCTCTGCAGAAGCGTGTCGAGCGTACGGTAATCTCCCAGCCTGCGGGCCGTGGCGCAGGCCGATTCGTATCCGGCGATCTGATAGCGCAATGCCTGCCGCGCCGACCGGAGCAGCGCGCCGTCCACGTCGTCCGCATCACCCGGAAGGTCTCCCGCCAGCACACTACGGGCCTCGGCCAGGAAGCCGTTCAACGATACGCCTTCCATACGCCCCGGGTCCACGTCCAGCAGGTCGATGAGCTGCTCGAGGCGCGCCAGCTGGACTTCGGCGTCCGCGCCCGTCGCGCGGAGGGCGGAGGCGACGTCCTCGTCGGCGGCGACGACGGCCATGTCGGGAAAGAGGCGGGCCGCCTGTCGCTCAGCGGCCCGGATATCGGCGAGCTGCTCTTCGTAGAGCTGCTCCAGGCGCTCCGGTCGGGCGCCGTTTCCGGTCTTCCCGTGCGCTGCGTGGGACACTGCCGTGGCCTCCTGCTTCCACTGTCGCCGACCGCTCGTCGGGCGGCTTCCCGCTCATATCGTGCAGGTTCCGGGCCACGCCTCACCGCTCGACGGCTCCGGGGCGGGACGTCGGGTCGCCGGCCCGCCACCAGGAGGCGAGCACATCGGCGCGCACCTCCCGATGAGCCGCGCTGCGGCGGGGATTTCCGCCCTCCACGAGAATCGCCTGGGGTGATTCGTGCCGAATCCCGAGGCTCTCCTCGATCGCATCGGAGATCGGCCGATCGGCGATCACGTCGACGACGTAGACCGGGGCGGCCGGGAATTTTTCCATGAATGTCTGAATCTGCCGTCTCGCGCGCGTCGACAGGCCGCACCGCGTGCTGTGCTTGTAGACGAGGGCCCGATCTTGGCTCAATACGCTCTCCAGGTCCTCAAGAGACTGAATCGTCTTCATACGTGGGGTGGTCGTGCGAGAACTGTGCCGATTTCCAGGTCAAAGATAAGGCGATCCGAGCCACGCGATGCCGTTTCGGATGCGCTTCGGCCAGGACCAGCCGTCCACCTCCTCCATGCTCAGCCGTCGGCTCGCCTCGATCTTTTCCCATACGAGGCGCTCGGCCGCGGCGGCGAACGACTCGTCGTACGCTTCCACGTCGAACTCGAAGTTGAGCCGCAGGCTGCGTGGGTCCCAGTTGGCCGAACCGAAGAGTGTCCACGCGCCGTCGACGACCATGAGCTTACTGTGGTCGAACGGCGGCGCGGAGAGCCACACCCGGCATCCGAACTTCAGCACCTGGCGAATCTGGCCCATCATCGCCCACTGGACGAGTCGGAGGTTGCTCTCTACGGGGATGACGATGTCGACCGTGACGCCGCGCAGCGCCGCCAGGTTGAGAGCGGCGACGAGCGTCTGGTCGGGGAGGAAATAGGGGGTGACGATTCGAATCGACCGCTGCGCCGTGGCGAGGGCGGAGAGAAGGGTCCATCGGAGCGCCTCGAAGTCTTCGTCGGGCCCGTCGGAGATCCCGCGCGCCGCGACGTCTCCGGACGATTTCAGCTCCGGGAACCATCCCGGCCCGTCCAGCCGCTCCTGTGTGGTGAAGATCCAGTCGCCGGCGAATGCCTCAGAGAGGTGGGAGACCACGGGGCCCTCGAGGCGGAAGTGCAGATCCCGGATGGATAGCGGACCGTGCGAGCCGAGACAGCCGGCCCGGATGTTCAGTCCGCCGGTGAAGCCGACCCGCCCGTCGACGACGAGCAGCTTGCGATGGTTCCGCAGGTTGATGAACGGCGCCCGCCAGGGCAGGAGCGAGCGCAGGAAGGTCGCATTCTCGATCCCCCGGCTCGACAGGACGTTCGGCGTGCGAGGCCGGCTGTAGAGCGCTCCGACCGCATCGAGAAGCACCCGAACCTCGACACCGCGGTCCCGCGCGGCGTGCAATGCCTCGACGAACGGCTTCCCCGCCTCGTCCTGGTCGAAGATGTAGGTAGAGAGCCCGATCGTGCGTCGGGCTCCGCGAATCGCCTCCAGCATGGCGGGATAGGCTTCGTCTCCGTCGACCAGCGCCTCGATACGGTTTCCCTCGGTGAGCGGGAGGCCCGTCACCTCGGCCGTCGTATGAACCACGCCGGCGAGCGCTCGTCTCCGCTCCACGGCCTCACGCCGCTCGTCGTCGTCGCCCTCGAGCGGTGGACCCTCGCGATGACGGCCCGCGACCAGAGGCGACGTTGCGGCCTCCGGCTGCAGCCGACGCATCTGTCGGCGAATGCGCCCCCCTCGCCTGCGAATTCGGTTGACGCCCCCGACGGCGTAGATGGCCGCGCCGAGGAAGGGCACGAGCCAGACGAGTCCGACCCAGCCGATGGCGGCCCGGACCTCTCGCTTCGTGGTGATGGCGTGGACGGATGCGACGGCCGACAGGAGGACCCCGAGCGCTCCGATGAGCAGGGGGCCGAGCTGGCTGTGTATTCCCAAAGGCCTGTCTCCG
>CAZOEX010000187.1:0-5100 GCA_964578925.1 uncultured Gemmatimonadota bacterium
AACGCGAACGAGGCGATCGGGGAGTTCGACGGCGTGTGGACGTGGGTCGCGGAATCTCCGGCTGCGGATGCCTGGAGCGACGAACCGGTCGTCTCGGCCTCAGATGTTCCGTGCGGCGACGCCGGAACCGTGGTAACGGCAGCACCTCGCGCTTCGGCGCGACATGGGAGAGAGTTGTGACCCGAAAGCGGCCTCAGGTCATGGTCCCCCTGGGCGTCGCCTAGGGTCCTTCTCTCGACCTCTCTCGCGCGGCGGGCTCACGGCCCGCCGCGTTTTTTCGTCCCTCAGGAAACCCGGCGCTCGGCGGCGGGCATCGTCTCCCGGTTCCTTCGCCGCCGCTGCCACACCCGCCGTCTTTCTTCCACGAACCTCCGCACCATCGGCACGCGGAAGATGAAGAGCGCGAGGACGATGAGCGCGAACACGAGCGGCTCTCGCGTATCGGCCTTGACCTTCCAGTAGAAGTGCAGGAGGCCCAGGACGGCGGAGACGTAGACGAGCTTGTGGAGGGTCGTCCAGCGCTTCCCCAGCCGGCGGATCCAGCCCTTCGTCGAGGTCAGGGCCAGCGGGATCAAGAGGAGCCACGCCGCGAAGCCCGAGAGGATGAACGGGCGCTCGGCGATGTCCTCGAGGATGTAGCTCCAGGCGAAGAACTGATCGAGCACCAGGTAACTCAAAAAGTGCGCAGTCAGGTAGGCGAAGGCCCAGAGCCCGAGGAAGCGTCGGTACCGGATGATGCGGTTCCACCCGGTGACGCGTCGGAGGGGGGTGACGGTCAGGCTCCCGACGAGGAAGACGAGCCCCCACCAGCCGAGGCGGTGCATGATCTCCTCTATCGGGTTCGCGCTCAGCCGGTCCCGCCAGAACTCGAAGGCGAGCCAGGCGCCGGGGCACGCCGCGGCTATCCAGACGGCGGTCTTCGTGAGCGTCTCTCGCACGCCGGCGACTCAGAAGTGCTTCCGCAGATCCATGCCGGCGTACAGCTCCGCGACGCGATCGGCATAGCCGTTGAACGGGAGCGTGGGCCGGCGCCGGAACTCCCCGATCCGCCGCTCGCGCGCCTGGCTCCAGCGCGGGTGGTCCACCTCGGGGTTCACGTTGGCGTAGAAGCCGTACTCGTTCGGTGCCGCCTTCTGCCAGCTGTTGAGCGGCTGCTTCCGCACGAAACGGATCCTCACGATCGATTTGATGCTCTTGAATCCGTACTTCCACGGGACCACGAGGCGTAGCGGGGCTCCGTTCTGGTTCGGAAGGTCGCGTCCGTACACCCCGGTGGAGAGCAGGGTGAGGGGATGACGCGCCTCGTCCATCCGGAGACCCTCCACGTACGGCCAGTCGAGCACGCGGCGGCGCTGACCGGGCATCTGCTCGGGATCGTGCAGGGTATGGAACTCGACGTATCGGGCGGCGGAGGTCGGCTCGAGTCGATCGATCAGGTCACGTAGCGGGAAGCCGACCCACGGGATGACCATCGACCAGGCCTCGACGCAGCGGAGTCGATAGACCCGAACTTCGATGTCGTGCGGCCCGACGATGTCCTCGAAGGCGTAGGTTCCCGGATTCTCCACCTCCCCTTCGACGGCCACCGACCACGGACGCGGCTCGAGCGTGTGGGCGTTGCGGGCCGGATCCTCTTTGCCCGTGCCGAACTCGTAGAAGTTGTTGTAGGTGGTCACGTCCTCGTACGGCGTCAGCTCCTCGCCCATCTCGGAGCGCACCTCCGACCAGTCGCGCTCCTGGGTCGGTCTGCCGGCGACGAGCGATCGTTCTCCGGCGCTCGTCACCCCATCGGAACCATCGGCCGTCGCGGCACGCACCTCCCCGCCGCTGCCGCCGGAGGTCTCGCAGCCGACGAGCAGCCCCGGCGCCACACCGGCGGCGACTGCGAAGCGCGCCGCCTCGTTGATGAACTTCCGCCGATCCAGGTACACGCCCTCGGGCGTGATCTCCGACGCGGGAATGTCGTCCGGCCTGCGAATCAGCATCGATGCCGTTCCTCGATGGTTCCGTCCGTTTCGGTGTTTCGGCCATTTGGCCCTGTCACTGCTCCGTTACATAACCGCAGGTGGGGCCGGATCGTTCCACCGACCGTGGGAACCGTTCGGCCCCGGGTCGTCGACCGCGGCAATTCGCGGATCGTCAAGTACGACCGGAACGGCCGCTACGTCGGCGACTGGGGCGAGAAGGGCGACGGACCCGGCCAGCTCGACTTTCCGCACGCCGTCGTGGTCGACGCGCGCGATCGCGTGTTCATCGCCGTGAACTGGCGCCTGCAGCTGCTCGAGACTCCGTGACGCCCGGCGCCGCCGAACCGATCGCGCGTCGACCGGCACCCCGGGCTCAGCCCCTCGACGGATTCCCGAACCAGCGGTCACGCCGCGAGACGGCGAACCGATCCTTGTCGTCGCGGAGCGCCTCGGACGGGCCCGATACGGTGGAGCGCGGCGTCTCGCCCCCCAGGTAGTTCGCCTCGACCTTCGCAACCTTTCCATCTCCGAGCTCGGCGTAGCAGGCGCCGTGCGCCGCGAACGGCACCCGCTCGTCCACGACGCCCTCCCTTCGGAGGATCTCGGACACGACGGTCCGCGCCGCGTTCTCCGCGAACGCGCCGGCCTTGGGCACCGCCTTCTCGCCCACGGGAATCGTCGTCACGTCGCCCACGGCGTACACGTCGGGAACGGCGGTCTCCAGCGTCTCCCAGTCGACCGGCACGAAACCGCCATCGCCCCGGCCGAGGCCGGATCGCGCGACCACGGTCGGAGGCACGTGGACGGGCACCCCGACGAACAGGTCGTACTCCACGGGACCCTGGCGCGTGTGGATCCGACGTTCGGCGGCTTCGATCGACTCGATGGCGTGGTCGGCGAGCAGCTCGACGCCGTGTTCGGCGAGCTGGCGTTCCAGCAGCTCCGAGAGATCCGGGTTCGGGACGGGACGGGCCGTCGGAATGACCATCGCGAGCTCGACCGCATCCCGGACGCCGCGCGCCCCGAAGAACTCGTCGAGCTGGCAGGCGACCTCGTACGGCGCCGGCGGGCACTTGTACGGCGTACGAAAGATGCCGAGCACGAGCCGGCCGGCCGCGAAGTCCCGCAGGACGGGCGCCAGCGCCTCGGCACCTCCCATCGAGTAGAACTCGTGACCGCCGCTCTCCACGAAGCCGGGCACGGCGGCGGGATCCAGGTCCGCGCCGAGCGCGACCACGAGGACGTCGTAGGCGAACGTGTGCCGGCTCGTCCGGACCGTTCGGCCCGCCGTGTCGATCTCCGTGATCGTGTCCCGGACGAACCGCACGCGCTCGGCCCGGAGATCCTCGTAGGGGTACGACACGTCGCGGGCGGTGGCTCGCCCGAACAGAACGTCGATCTTCGAGAAGCCGATGAAGAAGGCGCCGGCGCGGTCGACGAGGACGATCTCGTATCCGTCGTCCAGCCGCTCGGCCAGCCCGGTGGCCGCCTCCAGCCCTCCGAAGCCGGCGCCAAGGATCAAGATCCTCTTCATCGCTCCATCGCCCTTTCGAGATCGAAGACTCGGATCGTCCGCGTGGTCGTTCCCGGTCGCGGACCCACGACCGCCCCGACAATATGGGCCGTGGGCGGGTTCGGAGGCAGCCCCGGCGGGGTCGCACCGGCGGTTGCCCCGCCCGGCAGCGTCGGCCCATCGTGCAGGCGAACCCCGGACGCGACGCCGCCCGGAGCACCTGGAGCGCAACTCGAACCGAAAGGATCGAACCATGGCCGGCGACGGCGGACCCACCGGACCGGATCTGACGAAGGGCGTACCCGAAGACGAGCTCGAGGACGGCGGCATGCTCGTCGGCCACGTCGGCGACGAGAACGTGCTTCTCGTGCGCGACAGCGACGACGTGCACGCGATCGGCGCGACCTGCAGCCACTACGGCGGTCCGCTCGGCGACGGCCTGGTCGTGGAGGACACGGTGCGCTGCCCCTGGCACCACGCCTGCTTCTCGCTCCGCACCGGCGAGGCGCTCGGCGCCCCGGCGCTGGACGACGTCGCGGCCTGGACGGTCGAATCGCGCGACGGGCGGCTCTACGTCACGGAGAAGCGCGCCGACCCGATTCCGGAGCGCACTCCGCGCTATTCACCGGAGTCCGTGGTCATCCTCGGCGGCGGCCCCGCCGGCCAGGCGGCCGCCGAGCAGCTACGGCGCGAGGGTTACGCCGGCCCGATCACGCTGGTCGATCCCGACGCCGACGAGCCCTACGACAAGCCGAACCTCTCGAAGGATTACCTGGCGGGGAACGCGCCGGCCGAATGGATTCCCCTCCGGGGCGACGACTTCTTCGAGGCGCACGACATCGAGCGGCTACTCGGCCGGAGCGCCGAATCGATCGCCCTCGACACGCGGGCCGTCACGCTAGACGACGGGTCCGCGCTGAGCTACGACCGGCTGCTCATCGCCACCGGCGCGCGGCCGCGGCGGTTCCCGGAAGCGATCGCCGCGGACGCGCCGATCCACTACCTGCGCACCTTCCAGGATGCCGAGGCGATCATCGACGCCGCCGGGGACGCGGACTCCGCCGTCGTGATCGGCGCGAGCTTCATCGGTCTCGAGGTCGCGGCGTCGCTGCGGGAGCGGGATCTCGAGGTCGAGGTGCTCGCCCCGGAGGAGATCCCCCTGGCGCGGGTCATGGGCGAGCAGCTCGGGCGATACGTCCAGGCGCTACACGAGGATCACGGCGTGCGCTTCCGCCTCGGGACCAAGGTCTCCGGGATCGAGGCCGGCGCCGTGCTGACGGCGGACGGCGAGCGGCTGGAGGCCGACCTGATCGTGGCCGGGATCGGCGTCGAGCCGCGGACCGGGCTCGCCGAGACCGCCGGGCTCGCCGTGGACGACGGAATCGTCGTGAACGACCGGCTCGAGACCGACGCCGAGGGCGTCTACGCGGCCGGCGACGTCGCCAGGTTCCCGGACCACCGTGACGGGCGGCCGATCCGGATCGAGCACTGGGTCGTGGCGCAGCGGATGGGCCAGCACGCCGCCCGCAACATCCTGGGGGCGGACGCCCCGTTCACCGACGCCCCCTTCTTCTGGAGCCGCCACTACGACGCGGTGATCGCCTACGTCGGCCACGCGGA
>CAZOEX010000188.1:0-5084 GCA_964578925.1 uncultured Gemmatimonadota bacterium
CCGGCCTTCGCTACGGGCCGCGGATGGTGCTCACGGCCGGCTGGTCCGATGCGGCGGCCGACGCCTGGCGGGCACGCGGCGCGCGAGAGCTCGAGCTCAACTACGCGAAGGGCTGGCAGCGGGGCGATCTCTCGTTCCTCGCGGAATTGCCCCGGCTGCGGGCACTCCTGCTCACCGACTGGAACCTGGAGGACTCGAGCGTCGTCAACGAACTGAACGAGCTTCGCTACCTGAAACTCTTCACGTACTGCGAGACCGAGATCCGGTTCGATCGACTTCCGAAGCTGGAGGTCTGCTCCCTCGAATGGCGCCGGAAGGCCCGATCGCTGTTCGAGCACCGGGGCGTCAAGAAGCTCTTCATAAACCGCCTCGTCGCGACCGGCGACTTCCGTCCGTTCACGCACATGTCCTCCCTGCGCGCGCTGACCCTGTACAACCCTCGGCTCTCCAGCCTGGCCGGAATCGAGAGCCTGTCCGGTCTCGAGTTTCTCGAGATCGGGCGCTCCCGCACGCTCTCGAGCCTCTCCGGCCTGGAGGCCCTGTCCGACCTGAGCTGGCTGGAGCTGTCGACGTGCCGGAAAATCTCCGACGTTTCGCCGGTGGGCGAGCACCCGAAGCTTCGCGTCCTTTTGCTCGGGGACCTCGGGGACATCACCTCGATCCGGCCGCTGTCTCGGCTGCGGAAGCTCGAGAAGATCTTCCTCCTCGAGAGCACCTGCGTACTGGACGGAGATCTCTCGCCGCTCCTCGGCCTTCCGCGCCTGCAGCACGTCGTGTTCCAGGACCGGCCGCACTACTCCCACCGCGCCGCCGACTTTCCGGAGCTGCCGACCAGGGAACTCGTCGACTGGCGCCGGAAGGCAACACGCGAGCTGGACGAGAAGATTCTGGGCCCCGTCGGCGAGACCGGGGAAGACGAGGACGGATGAACACAGCCGAGCGCTTCTCCATGCTGCTGCGACGGATGCTCGACCGGGTCGGCCTGGTTCCGTCCCGGTCGGAGGTCGCCGAGGACGGTAGGGTCCGGTTCGTCGTTCCGAACCCGAACGAGTCACCGATCGAGAAGCTGGACGTCTCGATGGCCGCGGACGGCGACGTGGAGGTGGCCCTCCATGTGCCGGGACGGCGCGGTTCACCTTTCGAGCAGCTCTTCGTATGGTCTTCCGATCCCGAGTACCTGCCCTGCGTGGTGGAGTTCGTGGCCGATCTGGTGGAGGACCGGTGTGTTCTCGCTTACCGATCCGGTTGGTTTCGAGGCGGGCGGGAATTGGTGCGGCGCGAGCGACTCGGGGACGGAGAGGATGCCGGCTTCGAGTGGATCGCGACGTGGAGCGGAACTCGTCCGGAGTCCGTCCACTCGACGGAGGGTTGCGATTCGTTGCAGGCATACATCGACGCCGGTGACATCGGTCGGCTCCTGGAGCGCGTTCGCGAGATCACGGGGATCGAGGACATCGAGTGGCTCGCGGATCTTCCCCCGGTGGCGCACTATGACGACCGGGAGCTTCACCCCGATCGAGGGATCCGCATGGGTCCGCGATTCTTCACCGAGATGAAGGAGTACCCGGGAGACTGGTGGATGGGCGAGCTCGATGCCGAGGGCGAACTCTACGTCTGGGGAGTGTACGGCGACTCCCTGGAAGAAGCCGTGAGGTCGCATTGAACGCTGAGAATCGAAGAGACGACCGGCCGACGCTGGAGTCGCGCCGCCGGCCGCTCACCCCCGCCGAGCGCCGTCTCCTCCGCTGCAAGATCCGCCGGTACCAAATTCGGCCCGGCGAGGTGGACAGGGGGGTCGGCCTCATCGTGGCGAGCGGCACGGCCGTCCTCTGGCTCCTGACGCTGCTGGCGGCCGATGTGCCCTGGCCGCTCGTGACCGTCTTCTCGATAGTGCTGGGCTGGCTGCTCTATATCTGGGTTCGCCGAGATTTGCGAAAGGAGACGGAGCATCTTCCCGCGATGGTATCGTCCATGGAGAGCGCCCTGCGCCGGGACGAGGCCGAAAGCTTCGACATCGTCGCGGAGGCCTACGCGGAGTTCGAGGAGGTGGAGGACGAAGGGGCCTGCTACGCCTTCGATCTGGGGGACGGCCGGATGGTCTTCCTGGCCGGGCAGCAGTTCTATCCGTCGGCGCGCTTTCCGAGCCTCGACTTCTCCGTCGTCTATCCGCTGGACGAGGACGGCGGCTCGCCCGACATGTGGATCGAGAAGCGGGGCCCGTCAGCCGAGCCAGCGCGAGTCGTACCCGCTGCCGTGAACTGGGAGCTCGCCGAGCGGATCCCCGAGCCGTTGGAGGTAGTGCCGGGGAGCCTCGACACCGTGGAGGAGAGCCTGTGACGGATTCCGAGGTTCCGTCGGTGCGGAAGTTCAGCTTCAGAAAGGAAGAACCAGGGTGGTGAGAAGACGAATGATGAACGCTCCACATTCGAAAATCGCGTATGCCACCGTGACGGGACTGGCCGTTCTCGCGTTCATCGGCGCGCCGAGCCTCGTCGAGGCACAAACATCGACGCACGACGGAGAGATGTCGGACGAGAAGGTCGAAGCCATCGAACGACTCCTCACCGAGAAGATGTCCGAAGGGCGGATCCCGGGCCTTTCCGTAGCCGTCGTCCATGGCGGGCAGTTAGTGTGGGCCGCCGGCTACGGGTTCGCGGACCTGGAGAACTTCGTACCGGCGACGGCGACGACGGTCTACCGTACGGCCTCGATCGGCAAAGCGCTGACCGCCACCGCGGTGATGCAGCTCGTGGAGTCCGGCGCGATCGATCTCGACGTGCCGATACAACGGTACTGCGCGGCCTTTCCCGAAAAGCGATGGCCGATCACGACCCGCCATCTGCTCGGGCATACGAGCGGCATACGGCACTACGGCGGGCCGAATGAAGAGGCCGAGCTGTTCAACACCGTTCACTATGACGACGTGGAGGGGCCGCTCGAGATCTTCGCGGCCGATCCTCTGTTGTTCGAACCGGGCAGGCCAATCTGTACAGCACGTTCGGCTACGACGTTCTCGGCTGCGTTTTGGAGGGCGCGGCCGGACTGCGTTTCATGCGGTACATGGAGGAACGAGTGTTCGCCCCGGCCGGGATGACCGACACGCGCGACGACGATCCGCGCGCCCTGGTTCCGCGGCGGGCGGAAGGATACATCCTCGTCGACGGGGAGCTACACAACTCCCGGGCGGTCGACATGAGCAGCAAGCTACCGGCCGGGGGCTACGTGACCACCGCCGTCGACCTCGCCCGCTTCGCCATGGCCGTAATGAAACACGAGCTCGTCTCCCCGGAGACGCTGGACCAAATGATGACCCCCGTACGGCTGCGAGACGGCGAGGTCGTACCGTACGGCCTGGGCTGGGGCCTGTTCCCCGGCGAAGAGTGGCTCGGCTCACGGGAAGCGTTTCACGGCGGTGTCACGCCTCAGGTTGGTGGCATGCTATATCTGCTTCCCGACCGGGAGACGGCCGTAGCGCTCCTCATGAACCTCGAGAGCGTATCGGGGCGTACGGCGCTGGCGGCGGAGATCGCGGGCATCGTTCTCGGCGAAGACTGAGATCTGCGTCCATCATCCATCGCGTCCGGCGGCTCTCATGCGTTCGGCGTCGCCGGCGCCTCCCGATAGCTCGACAGCACCCAGACGACCAGGATGACGAGCCCGACGAGCAGGTAGAAGAGGCCGGCCGTCGACTCGGTTCCGAAGTTGAACATCCCGATCCCGATCAGGGAGATGGCGACCAGCATTTCTACGATGCCGTGCACCTGGAGCGGAACGACGCCGGCCACTCCCATCGGGAAGACCGTGACCAGCGTCATGACGAGGTGCACGGCCGCCAGCACGTAGGCCAACGTGGCGGCCGTCCCGGTGAGGCCGAACAGGGTCGGGGCGAGCGCGAACAGCAGCACGGTCACGTAATCCACGATGCCGTGCGTACGCGGCGACAGGATCTTCATCAGCATTCCTCGGCTCTTCGAGTGACAGGCTCCCGTTTACAATCCGATCCGGCTCGCGGCCGGTCAGGGCGTCAAATAGTCCTCGGGGATCGGGTGATCCTCGTCCTCCGTCGCCCAGGCGACACCGAGGATCCACCAGCGCCCCCGGTCGTGAAGGAGCTGAATCGTGTTCACCCCGCGTGCGAACGGATCTGCCTCTGCGTCGGCCAAAAGGGACTCATAGGCGCTCATCACGTGGCCTACGGCACCGAATCGCTCGACGCGGCGACCGATCTCTCGTTCGTGAAAGCCCTTTTCGCGGATCCCCGATTCTTCTATGAATCGGGAGGAATTCTCGACGAACTCCGCGACGTCCAGAACCGCGAGCAACTGCTCCGTGTCCGCCGCTTCGTCTCGATCGTCGACCTCGACCTCGGGCGTTCGGGGAGGAACGAGTCGACCGTCGGGGTGGAAGAGCGTCTCGAAGCGCTTCCAGTCGGGAGACACGCCCGGCTTGAAGGCGACGGCGTCGTACAACGCCGCCACGATGGCGTCGATCGACGCCACGTCCGCTGCGGCCGCCTGCCACGTCTCCTTCGCCGCCATGTTCGGCCGGATCAGCTCCCCGCCAGCTCGCCCAGCGTCTCGGCCAGCAGGTGCAGCCGCTCGGCGTCCGCCGAACGGGCCGCCGCGCCGCCCGCGAGCGCGGCGACTTCCTCGGCCATGCCTGCGAATCCATCGCGGCGCTGGCCGCCCGAAAGCTCCGATACACGGTCCAGCTCCGCGCGCATCGCATCCACCCGCGACGCCGGCACGCTGCTGCCGCGCGCGAGCTGATCCAGCAGCGCGTGGGCGACCACCGGGTCGGCCGGCCAGTCGAAGCTCCGCTGCGTCTGAGCGTTGAAGCGATTCCGCTGTACGACCTTCGCCGCCGCGAGCTCGTTCTCGGTCAGGTGCTCGCTCGGTCGCAGGGCGAAGACGTCGAGTCCGCGTCCGATCTCCGAGCCGTAGATCGCGCCGTTGTACCAGTACGTCGACCAGAAACCCGCGAGCTGCATCTGGGCCGGATCGATCGGCCCGCGGTCGAAGAAGGCGATCTCGAAAGCGTCGGCCGGGTCGGTGAAGTCGAGGACGGAGACGCCGCCCTGGTAC
>CAZOEX010000189.1:0-5071 GCA_964578925.1 uncultured Gemmatimonadota bacterium
ACGGGTTACGGCGGCACAGGGCCATCTCTTTCGTTCCCACGCCTCGACGTAGCTTCGGCTATGCCTTCGGCGCGCCGCCTCGGATCTGGCCCCGTGGCGCTCGTAACGAGGCGCGCCCCAGTTCTTCGACAGGCCTCTAGGATTCGCGTTCCGGGCGATGCGGCGGACGAACCGCCCGGCCACCGCTCAGCCGGCGTCCGCGACGCCGGACCTTCAACCCGACGAGACGACCGATGCCCGAGCTGAAACAGACCCCCCTGCACGACGTACACGCCGACCTGGGCGCGAGGCTCGTGCCCTTCGCGGGCTATGCGATGCCCGTGCAGTATCCAACGGGCATCCGGCGCGAGCACGAGGCCGTGCGGACGGCGGCGGGGCTCTTCGATGTCTCGCACATGGGGGAGTTCCTGGTCACCGGCCCGGAGGCGACCGAGTACGTGGCGTGGATCACGACGAATGACCCGCGCGCCCTGGAGATCGGAGACGCCCAGTACAGCGTCATGTGCCACCCCGATGGCGGCATCATCGACGACCTGCTCGTCTATCGGCTCGGCGAGGATCGCTTTCGGCTCATCGTCAACGCGGCGAACCACGACAAGGACTGGGAGCACTGCGGCGCGGAGCTCGATCGCTTCGACGCTCGCCTGGAGGACGAGAGCGAGGATGTCGCGCTCCTCGCGCTGCAGGGTCCGCGCGCCCAGGAGATTCTCGCCCCCCTGTGCTCCGACCCGATCGACCCGATCGGGTTCTACGAATTCCGCCAGGGCCACGTCGCGGGTGCGGCCTGCGTGATCAGCCGAACCGGCTACACCGGAGAGGACGGCTTCGAGCTCTACCTGCCGAACACCCGGGGCGTGGCCGTCTGGAACGCCCTGCTCGACGCCGGGGAGCCCGCGGGCCTGATTCCCGCGGGCCTCGGGGCGCGGGACAGCCTGCGGCTCGAGATGGGCTACGCCCTCTATGGCAATGATCTGGACGACGAGACGACGCCGCTGGAGGCAGGCCTCTCGTGGCTCGTGAAGCTGGGCAAGGACGACTTCGTCGGACGGGAAGCGCTCGCTCGCCAGAAAGAGGAGGGGCTCACGCGCCGGTTGCGCGGTTTTCGACTGCTGGAGCGCGGCTTTCCTCGCGCCGGTTACGACGTGAGCTTCGAGGGCGAGATCGCGGGCCAGGTTCGAAGCGGCACCCTCAGCCCGACGCTCGGATACGGCATCGGTACGGTCTATCTTCCCCCGGCGGCCGGGCCCGGATCGCGCGTCGCCGTGCACATCCGCGACTCCGCGATTCCCGCGGAGATCGTCACGCCGCCGTTCTACACGGAGGGCTCCCTCCGCAAGTGAAGGAAGAGTCCGGAGTGCGGATCGGCATCCTCACCGTCTCCGACGGAGTCGCCCGCGGGACGCGAGAGGACGTATCGGGTCGCAGGATCGCGGCGTGGGCCGACAGCCACGGATTCGAAGTGACTCGACGTGACGTCGTCGCGGACGAACCCCTGGCGCTGACCTCCGCGCTGATTCGTTGGGCCGACGACGGCGCGTGCGACCTCCTGCTGACGACCGGGGGCACGGGACTCACGCCACGGGATCGCACACCGGAGGCGACGGGGGCGGTGATCGAGCGGGAAGCGCCGGGCATCGCCGAAGCCCTGCGCAGGGCGGGTGCGGAGCAGACACCGTACGCGGCGCTCAGCCGGGGACTCGCGGGCGTCCGGGCCGCCACGTTGATCGTGAATCTGCCGGGTAGCCCGTCCGGTGTCGAGGACGGCCTGGCCACCCTGGAGCCGCTGGTTCGACACGCGGTCCGGTTGATTGCCGGCGCTACCGCCGACCACGAGCCGGATCCGAAGGTCGCGCTCGAGGGCGCGGCCGACGAAGCGGAGGGGAGCTGACGTGGCGCGCGTGTTCATCCAGGACGCGGACGTCGAGACGGCCGTCCGCGTCCGCGAGGCGGCGGAGGCGGACGGGCACGATGCCGAGATTCTCGCCGATCTCGACGCGCTGGAGCGCCGACTGCGAGACGACGAGAGCTTCGCGCTCGTCCTGACCGGCGACCCGACGGCGAAAGCCGCCCGCCGGGCGGCGGCTCAACTCGGGACCCGGATTCCGCGCCCGCCCCTCCTGGCCGTGGTGGCGGAAGACGATCGTTCGGGGGCCGACGCGCTGGACGCCGACACCGTGCTGCTCACTCCGGTCGAGCCCGCCGAGGTTCAGGTGGCCCTGGCGCAAGAGCTCGAGCGCTTCGAGCTGCAGACCGTGACCGGCATCGTCGGCCGGGCCGAGCCGATGCGCGAGGTCCTGGAGCGCATCAACACGATCGCCCAGGTCAAGTCGACCGTGCTCATCACGGGAGAGAGCGGTACGGGGAAGGAGCTGGCCGCGCGCGGCATTCACGGTCTGTCGGCGCGGCGCGGCAAGCCCTTCATTCCGCTCAACTGCGGCGCGATTCCCGAGTCCCTGCTCGAGAGCGAGCTCTTCGGTCACGAGAAGGGGGCGTTCACGGGCGCCACGTCACGCCGTCGTGGCATGTTCGAGCTGGCCGACGGTGGCTCGCTCTTCCTGGACGAGATCGGCGAGATGCCCTCCATGCTGCAGACTCGGCTCCTCAGGGTGCTCGAAACGAAACGCTTCATGCGGGTGGGCGGCGACAGCGAGATCGAGGTCAACGTCCGTGTCATCGCGGCGACGAACCAGGATCTTCGGGACGCCGTGCGGCGCGGGACCTTCCGGAAGGACCTGTACTACCGACTCAACGTGCTGCTCGTTCGGATGCCCCCGCTACGTGAGCGTCGCGGCGACATTCCGATCCTCATCCGCCGCTTCATCGACGAGTTCAGCCGTACGCACGAGCGGGAGTTCAAGGGGCTGTCGGCCGAGGCGATGCAGATCCTGCTGGACTACGAGTGGCCCGGAAACGTACGCGAGCTGCGGAACCTGGTCGAATCGATGGTCGTCCTGGCTCCCGGTTCGGTCATCGAAGCGGACGACATCCCGCTCGCGGTGCGCGAGACCAGCGGCCGGGCGCTGCTCCCGGTGCGAGCGGAGAGAGCGGAAGCGCCGACCCTGCCGGTCGAGGCGGGGGAGGAGGGAGGTATCAGCCAGCTCCCCCAGATGGAATTCCTGTTCCGCACGCTGGTCGAGATGAAGATCGACCTGGAGGACCTGCGGGCGGAATTCGAGCGCTTCCGCAGCCGCTACGCGGAGGGTGAAGAGGCCTCGTGGGAAGGCATGTCCATCGACGATGCCGCGGCGCTGGAGAGCGCGATCTCGGGACTCGCCCCCATCGAGGTCGGCGGAAGCGGAGCCGACGAGGAGCGTGCGCCTTCGATCGAGCTCGAGCCGGACATGACGATGGCCGACGTGGAGCGCGCGGCGATTCGGATCGCGCTCGACGAGGTCGGTGGAAACCGCCGCCGGGCCGCAGAACGCCTGGGGATCGGTGAACGGACGCTCTACCGGAAGCTCAAGGAATACGAGATCGACGGCTGACCCGATCCGATCGACGCCGTGCGTACGACCGACCGGCTCAGGACTGTCCGGCGCCGGCCCGTGACGTGGCGCGCGCCCTTTCCGAGTCGAGGGTCGAGCGGATGCTGTTCCAGCGGCTGCTGGCCGCGTCCCGGTAGCGAACGGCGGTCGGCAGGCCGAGGTCGACGTCGGGCACGAAGAGGTAGAGGGCGACCTGCGACTGTTGCTGGTCGAGCCGATCGCGGCCGAAGCCCGGCGTCACCGGCACGATTTCGAACGGGCTGTAGAGGCGGCCCTGGTTTTCGATTCTCAGGTCGTACGGCTCGAAGCTCTCCTCCACGGACCGACTGAAGAAGGTGACGAGTGCGACGAGCGGCCAGTCGCGTTCTCCCGCCCGTTCGGTCAGATCGAGGATCTGCTCGCTGCGCGACACCTTGTAGCCGTTCAGCCGGCGATACGTGTCCGGGGCGGTGAGGCGCAGTATCCACTCCGAGAGCGGCACGAACTTGATCTGCAGGCCGCCGGAGCGCAGGGGAACGGTGATGTCGTCCTGGGAAAGGGTGCCGTAGCCCACGGGGACCAGGGGCTGCGCGCTGCCCGTGCGCGCCTCGAGCTCCGCGCTCCACGCTTCCGCCTCGGCCAGGGGCGTCGCATCCGATTCGCGTTCGGCCGCCTCGGTCGGCGCCGTACCCTTCGCCGCCTGTTGGCCCGCACCGCCGCAAGCGGCCAGCGGGACGATTGCGACGAGGAGCGCCGTGATCTTCCGGGGTTTCATCGTCCGCTTGCCTCCGAGGGTCGGGTGTCGAGAAGTCCGAACAGGCTAGCCCTGAGCAGGTCTACGCCTTCGCCCGTGAGGCTCGACGTGGACACCAGCTGATCGGCGGGCAGGCCGAGGGCGTCGCGCAGGTCACGTTGCGCCCGCGCCCGGCCGCTGCGGTTCAGCTTGTCGATCTTGGTCAGCGCGAGAAGGGTAGGGATTTGCAGCTCCGCCAGCCACTCCAGGAGCTGTTCGTCCTGCTCGAGCAGGCCGCGTCGGCAGTCGATCAGGACGACGATGCCCACCAGGTCGGGGCTGTCCCGGAGGAACGGTTCGATCAGCCGCCTCCAGCGCTCTCGGGCTCCCTCGGGCGCACGGGCGAAACCGTATCCGGGAAGATCGACCAGGTCGAACCGGTCGTTGATGCGATAGAAGTTGATCTCCTGCGTCTTTCCGGGCCTCTGGGAGACGCGGGCCAGCTTCCTTCGCCCGACCAGCGCGTTGATCAGACTGGATTTGCCGCAGTTGGAGCGTCCGGCCACGGCGATCTGGGGCAGACGGCCCGGTGGCTGCTGGCCGGGAGCACCGATGGCCCCGGCGAACTCCACCTGCCGGATGGATCGCGGTTCCGACACGCGAGCGTCAGTTCTCCACCGGACTTCTAGGCTTCCCGCCGCTTCGCCTCGGGCTCCAGAATCAACAGGGGATCGGTGCCGTCGTCGATCGTCTCTCGCGTGATCACGACTTCGCGGACGTCTTCTCGAGACGGCAGGTCGAACATGATGTCGACCATCACGTTCTCCAGCACCGCGCGGAGTCCGCGCGCCCCCGTGCCGCGGTCGATCGTCTT
>CAZOEX010000190.1:0-5068 GCA_964578925.1 uncultured Gemmatimonadota bacterium
CCTGCGCCATCGGAAGGGCCTGCCCGTGCGCGGACAGAGAACTCACACGAATGCGCGCACCCGGAAGGGTCCGCGCCGGACCGTGGCGGGCAAGAAGAAGCCGCCGTCCAAGAAGTAGAGCCGAGGAAACGAGAGAATGGCGAAACCCAAGAGTGCCAGGAGCGGAAGAGGTCGGCGCAAGAAGACCGTCGACGCCGAGGGCATGGCGCACATCAAGGCCACCTTCAACAACACGATCATCACGCTCACCGACATGCAGGGGGGCGCGGTGGCCTGGTCGAGCGCCGGCAAGGCGGGCTTCAAGGGATCGAAGAAGTCCACCCCGTTCGCGGCCACGATCGCCGCGGAGGCCGCCGGTCGCGAGGCCGCGGCGATGGGAATGAAGCGTGTCCATGTGCGCGTGCAGGGTCCGGGCTCGGGCCGTGAGTCCGCCATCCAGGCGTTGCAGTCCGCGGGCCTCACGGTACGTTCGATTCGCGACGTCACGCCGATTCCGCACAACGGCTGCCGGCCACCCAAGAAGCGGCGCGTCTGACGCCCCGCCGAAAGCCGAACCCGAAGGAGAACCAAGAGATAGATGTCACGTTATACCGGACCCGTCTGCCGCCTGTGTCGGCGGGAAGGCGAGAAGCTCTTCCTCAAGGGGAAGCGTTGTTTCACCGAGAAATGCGCGATCGAGCGCAAGGGCTACGCGCCCGGCATGCACGGCAACTCGCGGCGTCGCCGACGCCAGTCCGAGTACGCCCTGCAGCTGCGTGAGAAGCAGAAAGTCAAGCGCATCTACGGCGTGGGCGAGAAGCAGTTTCGTCGCCTGTTCGAACAGGCGGCTCGCGTGAAGGGCGTCACGGGCGAGAACCTGCTCGTATCGCTCGAGTCGCGGCTCGACAATCTCGTGTACCGCATGGGCTTCGCCGCGTCGCGCAAGTCGGCGCGCCAGCTCGTGAGGCACCGCCACGTGCAGGTCAACGGGGCCACGGTCGACGTACCGAGCTACATGGTGGGCACGGGCCAGGAAATCTCCGTCGCGCCGTCGGGGCAGGACATGCCGCTCGTGCGCGAGGCCGTCGAATACCGGAAGGGCAAGGACACGCTCTCCTGGATCGGCGTCGACTTCGAGAATCTCAAGGGCCGCGTGCTCGAGACTCCGTCCAGAGCCGATATCCCGCTCGCCGTTCAGGAGCAGCTGATCGTCGAGCTTTACAGCAAGTAACGAGGCGAAGCTATAAAGATGCTTGATCTTACAGGACTCGTCCTGCCCAGCACCGTCGAGGAACGCGATCGTTCCCCGGACGGGCGGCGGGCGGAATACGTACTGCAGCCGCTGGAGCGTGGATTCGGCCATACGGTCGGGAACTCGATCCGGCGCCTGCTTCTCTCGTCCCTCCCCGGCGCCGCCATCTGGGCGTTCCGCGCGGACGGCGTGCAGCACGAGCACCAGACGATCGACGGCGTCGTCGAAGACGTGCATCAGATCATCCAGAATCTGAAGCGGCTGATCATCGTGCTCGACGAGGGCGTCGACGAGGCGAAGCTCGAGCTGTCGCTGCACAAGGCGGGCACGATCCGCGCATCGGAGATCGGGTCGGTGTCCGGTGTGACGATCATCAATCCGGAGCAGACCCTCCTCAACCTGGAAGAGGATCTCCCGGAGAACCGTCCCCTGCGCCTGGATTTCTGGGTCAACCGCGGTCGCGGCTTCGTCGCCGCCGAGAACCACGAGCGTCCGGAGGACGCGCCGGTCGACCTGATCCGGATCGACTCGATCTACAACCCCGTGCTCCGGGCCAACTTCGTCGTGCAGGAAACCCGGGTCGGCCAGCGTACGGACTTCGACCGGCTGACCCTTCAGGTCGAGACGGACGGGTCGATCGACCCGGGCGACGCCGTGGCGTACGCCGCCGAGTTGGGCCAGGCGCACCTGGAGTATCTGCTGACCTTCGGCTCGGCCACGAACGGGACGACGGAGAAGATCGAGAGCTCCGACGGCCGTCGCGCCGTGCCGGCCGACATGGTGGAGCTCCTGAACAGCGATCTTTCCGACTTCGAGGGAATCTCGGTTCGCTCTCGCAACAACCTCGAGAAGGCCGACATCCTCACCCTCTACGACATCGTGGTGCAGACCCGGGACGAGATCCTCGACGTGCCGAGCTTCGGCGAGAAGTCGCTCGAGGAAGTCGCCGAGGTCGTAGCGCTCAACGGGCTGCGGTTCGGAATGCAGATCGAGCGGGACGACGAAGGACGGATGTGGATCGTGGAGGAGGCCGACGCGGAGGAAGAGGACTCCGATGAGGCATAGGAAGAAGGGGCGGCAGCTCAGCCGTACCGCCAGCCACAAGCGGGCCATGTTGCGAAACATGGCCACCAGCCTGATCGAGCACGAGCGGATTCGCACGACCGAGGCGAAGGCCAAGGAGCTGCGACCCGTGATCGAGAAGCTGATCAGCCTGGGCGGCAACGACGACGTCGAGAGCCGCCGCCGCGCCCGCCGGATGATCGAGAACCGCGCGGCCCTGCAGAAGCTGTTCGGCGAGATCGGTCCCCGCTTCCGTTCGCGTCCCGGCGGCTACACGCGGATCCTCAAGCTGGGCGCCCGGAAGGGTGACGGAGCGGAACTGGCGATCATCGAGCTGACGGAATAGCTGAGGTCTGTCGGCCGGTGGCCGAGAAAGGCATGCGATTCATGGCGCGTTGGAGAAACTCGAAGGGCGCTTCCCCCCTGCTGGTGCTGATCGCTCTGGTATTGATCGGCGCTTTCTTCTACTGGCTCAACCTGCAGGCGCAGGCGGTGGAGGAAGAGGTGCAGGCGACCACCGGGAACGAGGAATCGGGCGAGATGGCCGATCTCGTTCCGGCGCAGCTCGTGGAAGCCCCGGAGAGCCTGATCGGCGAAGCGGGCGTGATCCGGAACGTCGGCGTATCCGAGAGCCTCGGCCGCGGCGTCGTGACGATCGATCTGGACGGAACGAACGTGTATCCCGTTCTGCTCGGCCCGGACATCATCGCTCGCGGTACGACGCCGGGCGGCGGGGATCGGGTCACGGTCTACGGCCGCGTGTATCCGCTGAACGACTCGATTCGCGGCGCGTGGACGGAAGGTGACCGAACCGCCGTCGACCCGGCCAACGCCGATGCGATTCCTTCGACGTCGAGCTTCGTGCTCGCCGACTCGATCACGTTCAACTGACGACGTCCCATGGCTAATTTCTGCTACGTCTGCAATAAAGGGCCCGCGACGGGCAACAGCGTGAGCAACGCGAACAACCGGGTGAAGCGCCGATTCATGCCGAACCTTCAGAAGGTCCGCATCGTCGAAGACGGCCGTCGGCGCCGGGTCCGGGTCTGCACCCGGTGCATCAAGGCCGGGAAGATCCGCAAGGCGCCCTGACGACATCGACTTCGTACCGGGATCCGCTCCCGGCCGCTCGGAGTCATCCGGGGCTCCGCCACCTGGCGGGGCCTTTGTCACGAAGGCCCGGTGTTCTCCGCATTCCTTCGGCAGCGGAGGTTTGAGGTGAGAGTACTGGTCACCGGAGCGGACGGATTCGTCGGCGAGCACCTGATCGCCGAGCTACTCGAAGCCGGCCACGAGGTCTCCGCCTCGACGCTGACCCTTCCCCCGACCCGCGACACGCTATCCATGGAGCAGCTCGCGGCCGCCGAGTGGAAGGCCGCCGACGTGCGCGATCACGACGCCCTCTATCGGTTGATTGCCGCCGTGCGTCCGGAGCAGATCTATCACCTGGCGGGATTCGCGTCCGGCGCGATGGCGCGCGAGCGCGCAGCCCAGGCGCTCGCCGTGAACGCCGGCGGAACGGTCAACCTCTGCGAGGCCGTCTGGGCCGTGCGCGAGGAGTTCTCCGACTTCGATCCGCGGATCCTCGTCATGGGCTCGGGGGACGCCTATGGCGATGCGGCCCGGGAGGACATGCCGCTCGAGGAGCACATGCGCCTCCGTCCGGTGTCGGCGTACGGGCTGTCGAAGGCCGCCCAGGAGCTCGCCGCTCACACCTACCGCCGGTCACGCGGGATGCGCATGCTGGTCGTGCGCAGTTTCAACCTGATCGGGCCGGGCCAGGCGACCCACTTCGTGGTCCCGGACTTCTGCACGCAGGTGGCCGAGATGGCCTGCGGCCGGCAGCGGGAACGCGTCTTGCACGTTGGCGATCTCGACGTCGAGCGGGACTTCACCGACGTGCGAGACGGTGTCCGCGCCTTCCGCATGGTCATGGAGCTCGACGAGCCGGCGGCGGCGTACAACGTGGCCAGCGGAGAGGCCGTCTCGATCCGGCGACTCCTCGATTGGATTCTCGACGAGGCGGGGCTCGAGCCCGAAATTGTCTCCGATGCCGACCGGCGCCGGCGCGCCGAGGTCCGCCGGATCCGTGGCGACGCGACGCGGCTGCAGCGGGACACGGGCTGGAGGCCCGAGCGCGATGTCGAGGCCAGCGTCCGGGAGGTCTATCGCTGGATCGCGCGGCGGTACGAAGGGGATCGAGCGACGCGCGACCGAGACGACCGTTCGGCGAAGGAACCCGGAACAGGCGAGCTGCGAGGATGAACGTCACGGTGATCGGCAGCGGGTACGTCGGACTCGTCGTCGGCGCTTGCCTTGCGGAGACCGGGAACAGCGTCATCTGCGCCGACATCGACGCGGAGAAGATCGCCCGGCTCAACGAGGGCGAAGTTCCCATCTACGAACCGGGACTCGATCGATTGCTGGAGCGCAACCTCGAGGAGGGACGCCTCGAGTTCACCACCGATGTCGCCGGAGCCGTCGAGCCGGCCCGCGTCGTGTTCATCGCCGTCGGCACGCCCCCGGGGGAGGACGGATCGGCCGACCTGAAGCACGTGATCGACGTGGCCGGCGTCATCGGCCGGCACATGGTCGACGAGAAAGTCGTGATCACCAAGAGCACGGTGCCCGTCGGTACGGCCCGCCGCGTACGGGCCGAGATCCAGCGGCACACCGATCAGAGGTTCCACGTCTGCTCCAATCCCGAGTTCCTCAAGGAAGGCGCGGCGGTCGAGGATTTCATGTATCCCGACCGGGTCGTCTGCGGGGTCGAGT
>CAZOEX010000191.1:0-5011 GCA_964578925.1 uncultured Gemmatimonadota bacterium
GGGCCGAACTGCAGACCGACCAGGCCGAGGCCGACAAGCAGATCGCCCAGGCCAAGGCCGAAGAGCGGCGCGCCCTCGCCGTGGCCAAGGAGCAGGAGAACCGGGCGCAGGTCGAGCGGGCCCGGGCCAACGTGGTCGAGGCCGAGGCGAAGATCCCGATGGCGATCGCCGAGGCTTTCCGCAACGGCCAGCTCGGGATCATGGACTACATGAAGTTCCGGAACATCGAGGCGGACACGCAGATGCGGCAGTCGATCGGCGCGCCCGAGCCTCGCTCCTCCGAGCCCGAGGACAACTAGCCGATGGAGGAGTTCGGTTGGATCCTCCTGCTTTTTCTCGTCTGGGTCTTCTCCACGATCGGAGACTTCCGGAAACACCGGCGGAAGAAACGACGCCGCGACGAGGATGTCGGAACCGGTCCCGGCGCAGGTGAGCGGAACCTCGCCGACGACATGGCCGAGGGTGCGCGTTGGGCGGAGGAAGCGCTCCGCCGCTGGGAGGCCCGGCAGAAGGCGGCGGAGCGGGGCGGGGCGGGTCCGGCGACGGAGGAGACACCGCGCCGGCAACTTCCGGATCGGCGAGAGTTCGAGATCGTCGGCTCGTCGATGTCGCGCGAGCGCGAAAAGGGTCGTCGCGAACTTCGGGCGAAGCGACGCGAGGCCGCGGAGCTCGAGCGGAGAGCCGCGGCGGTTCGACGGGAGGCGGAGGAAGAGCGGAAGGACGCCTACGAGGCGATCGCCGGCATGCTCGGGGGCCGAGAGGTCGGAGATGGGACGGAGATCGGGAGCGGGGCGGAGATCGGTGCAGACCGGCAGCCCTCGTTCGCACGCACCCGAGGAACGGGGCGGCGTCGTGCTCGCGCGACCGAGGCGGCCTCAGGCATGCCGCTCGCCCGTTCGGCGCCCATGGGGGAGAGCGGGGTCGGCACGTCACCTGCCGTGCGCGCGACGAGTTCCGTCGGGCTCGGGCGCCTCGATCGACTCCCGCCCCTTCAGGGAGCGATCGTACTACGTGAGCTGCTCGGTCCGCCGAAGGCGCTCAGCCCGGGGTCGGATCTTCCCTGAGGCTGCGGCTCCGGGGGCGTCGATGCTGCTGGTAGAGATAGGCGCCCGTCCCGACCAGCGCGATCGCCGCGAAGAGGAACCACTGGACCGCGTAGGCCAGGTGCGGGCCGGTACCGGGATCGGGAAGGGAAATCCGGATCGGCTCGCCCGGAGCCGCGCCCGCCTCCCCGTCGGCAGCGTGCGGTAGCAGCTGGACGAAGACCGGCAGATAGGCGATCGAGTCGGCTGCGTGCGCCTCGATCACCTCCACGTCGACGGCAGCGAAGCTCGGGCGCCGCGCGGCGCCCGAGCCGGACGGCAGCATCGGCTCACCCGCCCCGTCGCGGCTCGTGCGGATGGCGCCGACGAGCGTCCCCCCGCCCGCCGTTCCCGCACCCTCGGCCGGTGGGATCGTACCCGGCGTCATCGCGTCGGGGGCGGGTAGCCATCCGCGCAGCACCAGCAGCTCGGCCGAGATCTCTCCGTCCGACGCACCGTCGCCCGAGCCGGGCGCCAGCGGCGTCACCACGTGCACGCCGGGCCGGCCGTTGTGCACCCGGTTGCGGATGAGGACCTCGCCGGCCGGATTCCACTGGCCCCGCAGCACGACCCGGCGCCATGCGAACCGCTCGCCGGTCGGGCCGGGCTCCTCCTGCTCGAGCAGAGTGGCGAGGGGGACCGGTGGTTGGGCCAGCCGCGCCTCGCGCTTCTCCGCCGCCTGGCGCTTCTCGGCGTGACGGTCGAGCTGCCAGAAGCCGAGCCGGACGAAGACGAGCGCCGCCATGACGGCGATGAGCGCGAAGGCCACCTGGCCTCGGGAGATCGGTCGTTTCATCACGGCGCACAACCTATCGGCGAGCCGGCGCCGGCGCGTGGGCGGCGGCAGCTCGAGCCGATCCTTGAGCCGATCCCGATACGGGGGGATATTGCGGCTTCCGAACGTGACGACGCCCGAAGAGATCTGGAGAGACGACCATGTCGAAGCGCCACGAGTACGTCGAGAAGATCAAGCAGCAGCTCGACGAGATGAACGCGAAGATGGACGAGTGGCAGGTGAAGAGGGACGAGGCCGAGGGCAAGGCGAAGGAAGAGTACCAGGAACGGCTCGACAGCTTCCGCGAGCGAGTCCAGGCGGCGCGCGCGAAGCTAGCGGAGATCCGGGAGTCGCCGGAGGAGTCCTGGGAGGAGCTGAAGGCGGACATGGAGCGCATCCGCGAGGCGCTGGTCCATTCGTATCGCTACTTCAAGTCCCAGCTCTGAGCAGAGCGCTGAGGTCCGGCACGGCGAGCGGCGTCCCACGGGTCCGGCTTGCCGAGATGTCCGTATGTTGTACGTGGATCGCAAAGACGAGACTCCGAGCACGGAGGATCTGCATGTCGAAACGCGACGCATACATCGGGAAGCTGAAGACGCAGCTCGACGAGATGAACGCGACGATCGACGAGTGGGAGGAGAAGGCCGACGCGGCCGGGGACGAGCTGAAGACGAAGTATCGCCGGGAGATCGCGGAGCTCCGGGCGAAGTCGGAATCGGCGCGGTCTCGCCTGAAGGAGCTGCGCGAGGCGAGCGACGAGCGCTGGGAGGCCCTGGTCGAAGAGACGAACGAGATGAAGGCCGCCCTGTCGCGCTCCTTCAACTACCTGAAGTCCCAGCTGTAGGGGTCGAAGCGGTCGAACGCCGGCTCCGCGCGGAGCCGGCATCAGCCGGGGTGGCGAAACGGTAGACGCGAGGGACTTGAAGCATGATGCGCTTCACTCCGGATCGACCCGAAACAGTCTCGTGAAGGCGGCCTACGACCTGCACGTTCGGCGTCCGGAGCTCCCTTCGCCACTCCGGCGCTGGGTCCACGAATACTACGAGACGGGTCTGGACGTTCCGCCCGGGGAGACCGTCAGGATCCCCATCAGCGCCACGACCGACCCCGTGCTCAATGTCATGCTTTCCGGGTCGCTGGTCATCAACATCGGCGACGGCTTCCGCCTCCCGCCCGTGACGATCGGCGGCGCCCAGCCAGCGGCCTATGAGGTGGAGGCGTCGGGGGCCTGGCGCGGCTTCTACGTGCGGTTCACGACGGTCGGGCCGCTCGCGCTCCTGGGTGTCGACGACTATTCGCTCACCGAGAGCGGAGCCCGGCCGCTGCACGAGATGGTGCGCCCGGACCTGGCCGCCGACGCTCGGGCCTGGGAGACGGACCTCGTGGACGCGGACGGCTTCGAGGAGCGGGTGGCCCTCACCAGCCGCTTCCTGTTGACCCACCGACGGGAGCCCGACCGCCGGGTGCGGCTGCTCGAGGCAGCGGTCGAGGCGGTTGATCAGGCGGGGGGTAACATCCGCATCGGTGACCTCGCTCGGAGCCTCGCCGTGGCTCCGAGCACGCTCCGTCGCCACTTTACCGTCCTCGGCATGCCCGCCAAACACTTCGCCTGCATCGTCCGCTTTCGCCGGGCCCACGAGTACTTGAGCACGCACCCCGATGCCGGCTGGTCCGACGTCGTCGGGCGCTTCGGCTACTCGGACCAGGCCCACTTCGTCCGGGACTACCGGCGGTTCTCCGGATCGCCGCCGACCGGCTGGGAGCAGGCCGAGCGCCTCGTCGATCGGCGGATGGGGATCGAGGGGCCGCCCCACGGAAGCGGAGAGGACTGAGCGTTTTCTTCAATACAGCGGATTCCGCCGGGGCACATACTTCGCCCGGCTTTCGTGAGAGTTTCCGTGGGAGGTTCAGGACATGAGATACGTCTCGCGTGGAGGGCTGAGCGTGCGGGCTATTGGCCTCGGCATCGTAGTCACCCTGCTGGGTTTTCATCCCGCGCTGGCGCAGCAGGGGGCTGAACGCGGAGAGGTCCAGGATACCCTGCGCGCCCCGATCGCGGAGTTGGACGAGCGGTCGGGGCTGACGACCCGCATGGTGGACGTGGACGGCCACGCCATGCGCGTGGCGACCGCCGGCCTGGAGGCCCGCCGCCCGGGCGAGCCGGTCGTGGTGTTCGAGAACGGCGCGCTGTCGCCGATCGAGTCCTGGGGGGATGTTCCCGCGCGGGTCGCCGCGTTCGCGCCCGTGGTCGCCTACGACCGGAGCACGCTCGGCCGGTCGGAATGGGACGGCGAGCTCGGGACGCCGGCGCACGTCACGGCCCGGCTTCGCGGCCTGCTGGCCGAGGTCGGTGCCGATCCCCCGCACGTGCTGGTGGGCTGGTCGTGGGGCGCCGACCTGATCCGTTATCATGCCGGCTCCCATCCGGGCGACATCGCGGGCCTCGTCCACGTGGATCCTGCGGGCCACTCGCCCTCGGCCGCGCTTTCGGTGCTGCGGGCCCTCGGGCTCGGCGAGGAGGAGTACGCCGCGGACGTGGCCGCCATGGAGGGCGGGCTTCCCACGATCCCCGCAGCGGCCCAGGCGGACGTGAAGCCGATCAACCAGATGTACGTGGACCGTCGCGAGCCCGACTACGGCGCGGTTCCGGCGGTACCGACCGCGGTGCTGCTGTCGGGCAAGCGCAGGCCGCTCTCGCCCGAAGAAATCGAGAAGTTCGGGGAACCGCCTTACGATCGGAAGGTGCACTTCGAGGCGAAGCTGCGGGACAAGATCCGGCGCCTGAGCGAGTGGGCGCTGGCGGCGCCCGAAGGGCTGTTCGTCCTCGCGCGCAACAGCGGCCACGCCATCCAGATGGACGAGCCGGAGCTCGTGCTGGACGCGATCCGGCGCGCGGTCTTCCCGGACCCCGCCCGGCGGCTCCGGGCCGCGATCGACCGTGACGGCATCGCCGCGCTTCCCGGCGCCCACGAGTCACTGAAGCGGCGCTACCCCGCCGGGGAGATCGACGAGTTCGTCCTCAACCGGCTCGGGTACGATCTGCTGGGCGACGGACGGACCGAGGAGGCGATCCGGGTCTTCGAACTCAACGTCGAGGAGTACCCCGGTGCCTGGAACCCGCACGACAGCCTGGGCGACGCGTACCGAGCGGCGG
>CAZOEX010000192.1:0-4996 GCA_964578925.1 uncultured Gemmatimonadota bacterium
GGATGCGGCTCTCGATGTTCGGCATGATCTTCTCGACCACTTCGGCCCGGCTCCGCGCGAACGCGATGTGGTCTGCCCCGAGCTCCCAGGCGCTGGTGAGCGGATCGACCGCGTAGGGACCGAGCCAGTTGTCCTCGTCCGTGCCGTAGGTGTGCATCGGATCGGATGCCTGCGCGGCGATCTTGCGCAGCCCGTTCAGCTCGGCCTCCGGCGTCGCGGCAGGCGTGCCGCTGGTGACGAGCGGGCCGTCGGCCGGCTGTTCGTAGATCGTCGAGTAGGCGTACTGGATCGCCCAGCGGTCGTAGGAGCCCGCGACGACGTTCCAGTAGTGTCCCTGCTCGTTCGGGTCCGCCGCGATGTTCACCGGCGTGTAGTCCATGACCGACAGGCTCACGCCGTTGCGTCCCGTGAAGCTCTCGTCGTGGAGTCGGTCGCTCGGCGTCCCCGAGGAGCTCTTGAAGTTGTGTCGCAGCCCGAGGACGTGGCCGACCTCGTGCAGCACCAGATCCACGATGGCCTGGCCGATGTACTCTTCAGGCACCTCGTGGTCGGGGTCCAGCGTGCCGAGACCGAGCATCGCCGCGTGCTGGAAGCCGAGCTGATGCGCCTTGCCGACCTCCGCGAAGCACATGTGCGCCAGTTGCCAGGGTTCGAGCGCCAGCCCCTGCCGGTCCATCGCCTCGCGCACGGCGAGCATCGACTCGAGATCGCTCCGCGGCTCATCGGTGCGGGCAGCCTCACCGGGGTTCGCGAGCCGCTGGTAGTTCCAGATCCAGCCCTGCATGAAGCCCTGCGAGATCAGCACGTCGCCGTTGAGCTGTTCGCCGGTACGTGGATCCGACTGCGACGGCCCGATCGCATAGCCCATCTGGTGGGCGGCCGTCCAGCGCACGGCGGAGTAGCGGATGTCCTCCGCGTTCCAGGTCGAGTCGGCGGGCGCCTCGCGGGCCTCGATCGCGCCGCGGTAGCCGGCCTGCTCGAAGGCCCCGTTCCAGGCCTCGATGCCCTCCCGCACGTACGGCCGGTACTCTTCCGGCACGCTGCGGTCGATGTAGAAGACGATCGGCTCGACCGGCGCCGACATCTCGGCCCTCGGATCCTGTTTCTCGAGCCGCCAGCGGCGGACGATCTGCACGTAGAGGTCGTCCTCCTGGTCGCGCGAGAAGTCCTTCACCGCGTCCAGGAAGTGGCCCACCCGGTCGTCCGCGTGCCGTATCGGCATCGGATCCTCGGGCAGGGCGTAGATCGAGTACCGGACGCCGACCGGAATCGAGCGCGTGTCCGGGACGCCCTCGCCGCCGAAGGTCGCCGGCGTGCTCGAGGTGTAGGTCAGCATCGCGTCGATCTCGACGTTCTCCGGAAAGGCCTGGATCTCGTCGACCCAGCTGCGTTCGGCGTCGAGGCTGGCCGGCTTGTCGTCGAAGTAGAAGCGCAGGTCCCGACCGATGTCGGGGTAGTCGGAGACGAGGAACTTCGTCACGTCGACGAGGACGTTCCCGGTGGAGTCGTGCTGGCTCTCGATGTCCCAGCCGGCGACGATCGAGTGGGCCGTGTTGCCGTCGACGGAGATCCGCATCGGGCTGCCTTCGTCGGCCGTGAAGCGCGCGTTCCGGTGCTGCAGGTAGATCCGATCACCACGCCGCTGGAGGCGCATCAGTCGAGCACCCGACAGGGGAAGACCCTGGTGCATGTTGAAGACGCCGGCGCCGCGGCTGATGTGCATCGTCAGGCCGAAGTCCGTATCGAGTCTGGATTCCGGGACCTCCAGGTACACCGTGTTGTCGCGCTTCAGATGCAACGTGAGGTAGCCGGAGATCTCCTCCGTGTCCTCGAGCACCTCGTCCCACGGCTCGAACGGTTCTTCCTCGCCGTCTTCGGCATCGGCGCGCGGATCCGTCTCGGGCCCGCTCTTCGCGCAGCCGACGGTTAGCGTCAGCAGTCCGAAGATGGCCAGCCAGAGTCCCCACCGTGCCTCCCGCATCCTCTCCTCCGTTCTCTCGGTCCTCTTCCGGGCGCCTGCGCTCCGAACTTCGACGGATGCTAAAAATCAGCGCGGCAGCGGGCAACCGGCCGGCCGGTCGCGATTCCGGAGACGAGCGCCGTTCTCGTTTCTGCCCGCACACCTCGCGCTCGTGCGTTCGCGCGCTCGCAAGCCTACCTTGGCTGGCATCAATTTCCCCACTTGGATGCCGTCGTCGCCACCGGGAGGCCGGGCTGAAGAAGATCGTCAGCGAGATCCGCAATCGTACGGTATGGCAGTGCCTCGGGATCTATCTCGCGAGCGCCTTCGCCGCGCTTCAGATCGTCGACGTCCTGAAGAACAACATGGGGCTGCCCGACTGGGTCTTCCCCTTCGCCATCGTGCTGCTGGTGATCGGGCTGCCGATCGTGTTGGCCACGGCCATCGTCCAGGACCGGCTTCCGGGCCAGTCCGTTTCTCCGCCACGAGTCTCCCGCCGCGCGCCGGAACCCGGAGACTACGCATCGTCGCCTGCCAGGAAACGGGACGCGACCGGGTCGTACGAACCGCCCGCCCGCTCCGACGGGTTGCCGGCGGGCCGCCCCGCCGCGGCCGTCCCGAGCGGAGCTTTCTCCGTCGACGCCCCCGACGGCAGCGGTCACCGGCTCTTCACGTGGAAGAACGCCCTCGGAGGCGGAGCGCTGGCCGCTCTCTTCCTCTTCGTGGTCACCGCCGGCTTCATGTACATGCGCACCAACGGCATCGGGCCGGCCGGAACGCTCGTCGCCAAGGGGGTGATCGACGAGCGGTCGCCGGTGATCGTGGCGGAATTCGAATCGAGCGAGGAGGATGCGGAGCTCGCGCGGGCGATGACCGAGGCGTTCCGGATCGACTTTTCCCAGACCCGGATCGTCCGTCTCCTCGAGCCGGCTCGTGTGACGGAAGCTCTCCGACGGATGGAGCTCGATCCGACGACCCTTCTCACGCCCGACGTCGCCCGTCGTCTCGCGCGCCGGGAGGGCATTCCCGCCGTGATCAGCGGCAGCTTCGCCCGGGTGCCCGGCGGGTTCGTGCTCACGGGCCGGATCGAGGATCCCGAGGGCACGGTGCTGGTCTCGCATCGGGAGACGGCGGCGGATTCCTCCCGGGTCCTGCCCGCGATCGACGCGCTGTCGGAGAAGCTGCGGGAACGGCTGGGCGAGTCGTTCACCTCGCTGCGGGCCGACGCGCCGCTCGAGCGCGTCACGACGTCGTCCCTCCGGGCGCTGGAGCTGTATTCCGAGGCGATCCGGACGATCGAGTATGACGGCGACGAGGAGGCGGGGATCCGGCTGCTGGAGGAGGCGCTCGACGCCGATCCCGAGTTCGCCAGCGCCTGGCGGAAGCTCGGCGTGAGCATCCGGAACCTCCGCGGATCGACGGCCCGGCTCCAGGAGGCGCTCACCAGGGCCTACGAGCTGCGCGACCGGCTCACGCCGCGGGAACGCTATCTGGCCGAGGCGGCGTACCACGACGGCGTCACGATGGATTACCAGCGGGCGATCGACGCCTACGAGCGCATGCTCGACATGAATCCGAACGACGCCTGGGCGCTCAACAACGTCGCGATCCTGTACGGCGAGCTGGGTGATTTCGAGCGCGACCTCGCGCTGACGGAGCGGGCCGCCGCGCTCGACACGTCGGCGACCTCGGTCGGGAATCTGGCGATGAAGTACCTGGAGGCACGCCGAATCGACGAGGCGGACTCGGTCGTCAACTTTCTCCGTTCCCGGTATCCGACGGACCACCGGGTGGTGTGGATGCCCGTCCTCGTCGCGGTACACCGCGAGGACTACGACGCGGCCGAATCGCTTGCGCGGGAGGCGGTCCAGTATGCGGACGGTGTCGGTCGCGTCGGCGCGCTCTGGGCCCTCCACGGCGTTCTGAAGACGACCGGTCGGCTACGCGAGGCCGACGATATCGCGGCCCGCGCGGCACGGCTGGCGGGTGACCTGGGCTTTCCGGGGTCGGCGTACGATGTCGTGTGGCCGCGGTTCTGGGAGCAAGTCATCGTGCACGAGAACCCCGATGCCGCGCGACGGGAGGTCGAGAGGGTCCTCGCGGCCGCCCCGCTCGGGGAGCTGGCCCCGCTCGACCGCCCCTACCTCAGCCTTGCGGGTCTCTTCGCCGTGCTCGGCGACGCGGGGCGCGCCCGGAGGTTGATGGCCGATTTCAAGGAGGCCGTGCCCGACGCGCCGCGGGAGCGCTGGGAGGACGACGCGCAGCTCATCGAGGCCGACCTGGCGCTCGCGGAGCGTCGCTGGGACGACGCCGTCGCGGGGTACGAGGCATGGGCCCGGCTCGAGCCGGGGTGTCTCGACTGCATGGCCTATGCGCTGGCCGTCGCCCACGACAGCGCGGGTCGGGCCGACACGGCGCTCGCGCTGTACGAGAAGGAGATCGACCGCACGGGTCCGCCCCGGCTGCGTCAGCGGTCGACCACGCTCGGCCCGACGCTCGAGCGCATGGCCGAGCTGTACGAGGAGCAGGGTAATCTCGATCGGGCGGCTGCCTACTACAGTCGGCTCGCCGATCTCTGGTCCGAAGCCGATCCCGAGTTGCAGCCGCGAGCGGAGCGGGCTCGGGCCCGCGCGGAGGAGATCGTCCGCGAGCGGGGTTGACCGCCCGGCGAATCACCGCCGTTCGTCTGCTCTCCGAACCTCTTGCGCTTCGAGATCGGATGCAGTACATAGTACCTGTGGTACTTGTGGCCATCCCCCCGGCACGCTCCTCTCTGCCTGGCCACGCTGACTGACGTACCGACGCCGACCCCCGAGTGGTGTCGACTGAATCTCGGAGGCTTCGGGCTACGGCCCGTCCTCGAATAGAGTTCATAGACCTTCCGACAAAGGTCGGACGCGGGTGCGTCCGGCAAAGCCCGAGGGCTCCCGACCCGAACGGCTGCCGAAGAAGGCACAACCAGGCGCCCTGTGCCCCCTCGGGACGCCGTTGACCTTCGCAGGAGCGAACGTCATGAAACGGCACCACTTCCTTTGG
>CAZOEX010000193.1:0-4983 GCA_964578925.1 uncultured Gemmatimonadota bacterium
CGCACGACGGAAGCGTCTTCGGCGCTCGCCGAACCGGGGAAGAGCCATAGCGCCGCGATGGCGTATCCAACTATCAGGGCGCCGATCACGGCCGCCGCGCTGACGATGGCACGTCGTCGGGAGGGCGCCCCTCGGCCGAGGCCGGTCCCCTCGACCTCGTTCGACGAGCCTTCGCCGCCGTCCCCGCCTCCTCGTCCTCGTCCCCGACCACCCAGGCCGCGACGCCTCTCGTAGCTCATTCCGTCCGCCTCTTCTTTCTCAGTCGTGACGCGTATGCACCGTCGGAGTCGCTCTCCCACGGCATCACGTGCAGGTCCCCTTCCCCCGTCGTCGACCTCTGCGTGTCGCGCTCGAAATCCGGCCGGCGCGCCAAAAAGTCGCGGACCTGCTCCTCGTTCTCCTCCGGCTCCAGCGAGCAGGTCGCATAGACCAGAAGGCCGCCGTCCGCCAGGAGGTCCGCCGCCGCGTCGAGAAGCTCGCGCTGGCGTGTGACGAGCGCTTCGATCCGTTCGGGCCGAAGCCGCCACCGGGCGTCCGGCCGGCGGCGCAGGACGCCGGTCCCCGAGCAGGGCGCGTCGATCAGCACCGATCGGACCCGCCGAATCGCCGGACGCCGGCCGTCCATGGCGACGAGCAATGGCTCCGCTCCCGTCCGGCGCGCCAGCGTACGGACGCTCCGCAATCGGCCCGGATGCACGTCTGCCGCGACGAGGGGCCGCGCCTCCGACGCGAACCAGAGCGCGACCGACTTGCCTCCGGGTGCCGCGCACATGTCGAGCAGGGGCCCTTCGAGCCCCGGGCTCACATAGTCTACCACGGCGGACGCCGCGGGATCCTGCGCCACGGCGACGCCCTGCCGAACCACGTCGGACGGCACGCCGTCGTCCAGGACGGCCATGCGGGGACGACCCTTCAGCGGCCTCAGCCCGGAAACCTCCATCTCCCGACCGGGGGACGACTCGAGAAGCCGGAACGTCACGAGCGGCGGCCTGTTGTCAAGCTCGACCAGACGTCGGACGGTGGCAAGCGGGTAACGCTCCAGCCAGCGCCGGATCAGCCACTCCGGGTGCGAACCCCACGTGGTCAGATGCCCGACCGGATCGTCCTCGAGCCGGGGGAAGAGGTCGGCGGGACGCCCCTCGCGCTCCGCCCGCCGAAGCACCGCGTTGATCAAGCCGCGGGCGCCCGTCGACACGCGGGGACGCGCCGCGTCCAGCGTGGTGTCGACAGCCGCGTACGCCGGCACGCGGGTCTCGCGGAGCTGATACAGGCCGAGGCGCAGCGCGGCCAGGACCGCCGCATCCAGGCGGTCCAGCGGTCGGGCCGACAGTCGAGACAGCTCGGCGTCGAGACGACCGCGGAGCCGGATGCAGCCGAACGCCAGTTCCTGCGCAAGCCCACGGTCTCGTGTGTCGAGGCCGGCGAACCGTTCCTCGGCGGCGCGGTCGGCGTATGCGCCGTCCCGCACGTCGAGAAGCACGTCCAGCGCCGCGCGGCGCGGTGCGACGCCCTCGGCCGTCACTCCCCCGGGAGGCCTTCCAACATACCCGCGTCGGGGCTCGACGGAACGGCCCACTCCCGGCGCGGCATCCTGCCGGCCAGGTACGCCTCGCGCCCCGCCTCCACGGCCAGGCGCATCGCCCGCGCCATCCGGACGGGATCGTCGGCGGCCGCCAGCGCCGTGTTCATCAGCACGCCATCGACGCCCTGCTCCATCGTCAGGCAGGCGTCCGACGCGGTGCCCACGCCGGCGTCCACGATGACGGGTACTTCGAGGCGCGACCGCAGGATGCGGATGTTGACGGGGTTGAGCAGCCCGAGCCCGCTCCCGATGGGCGATGCGAGCGGCATGACCGCCGCCGCACCGGCGTCCTGCAGCCTGAGCGCGGTGACCAGGTCGTCGTTCGTGTACGGCAGAACCGTGAAACCCTCCGACACCAGGGCCCGCGTGGCCTCGACAAGTTCCTGCACGTCGGGGAAGAGCGTCTCCCGGTCGCCGATGACCTCCAGCTTCACCCAGTCCGACAGTCCGGCCTCGCGACCGAGCCGAGCGTATCGCACGGCCTCGTCGGCGCTGAAGCAACCCGCCGTGTTGGGCAGGAGGAAGAACTCGTCGGGATCCAGGTGCGCGAGCAGGCTCTCGTCGGCACTCGCGTCAAGGTCCACGCGGCGCACGGCGACGGTTACGATCTCGGCTCCCGACGCGCGCACCGCCGCGACGGTCTCCTCCGGGCCGGCGTACTTCCCGGTGCCGACGATCAGGCGCGAACCGAAGCTCCGGTCACCGAGTTCGAGACGGTCGTCGCCGGACATCAGCCACCTCCCACGAAGTGCACGATCTCGACACGATCGCCGGGCTGCAGGTTCACCTCGGCGCGCTCGGTGCGCCGGACGATCTCCCGGTTCAACTCCACGACCACGAGCCGACCGTCCAGCTCGAGATCCGCCACGAGATCGGCCACCGACGTGTCGCCGTCGACCTCTCGCGGCTTTCCGTTCACCTCTATCTGCATGACGCTCCTCTCGAATTCTCTCTCGGGACGCCGCTCAAGAACCGACGTCCAGCGCGGCGCACAGCTCGACCGCCGCCTCCACGGGCTCGCCCGCAGCCCACACGGCCCGGATGACCGCGATGCCGGCCGCCCCGGCCTCACGCACTTGCGGCACTCGCGTCGCGGTGACGCCGCCGATCGCCACGATCGGCAGAGGCATCGGCGCGAGCTGCTCGATCAACCGGAGTCCGGCCGGCGGCCGGTCCGGGTGCGACGCCGTTTCATACACCGAACCGGCCAGAAGGTAGTCGGCTCCTTCGCGGCGCCGCAGATCCGCGGTCGGCACGTCGTGCACCGAGGCGCCGACGCGGAGCGAGTCCCCCGCCACGTCGCGCACCGCGGTGATCGGCAGCGCTCCGCGGCCCAGCTGGATCGCGTCCGCCCCGACGGCGAGCGCGAGATCGAGTCGGCGATTGACGACGAGCCAGCCCCCGGATTCGACGGCGCCCTCCTCCAGCCGCTCGGCAACGGCGAGTTGCCGGCGGACGGGCGTGTCCCGCAGCCTCAAGTGCAACGCGAGATCGGCGCCGCAACGTTCCTGCATCTCGAGGGCGTGGGGCTCGAATCCGGGAGTGGCGACGGCCTCGTCGTTCACCACGACGTGAAGGCCGGGGATCATCACACGAACCGGTCGCCGCTCGCCACGCCCCGGCCGGCGATCCAGGCCGTGGATTCCATCCTTCGGGAGCCCGCCGGTTTCACCTCTCCGATCTCGAGCAGGCCTTCCCCCGTGGCCACGCGCAATCCGTCCTTCGGATCGGCCCGTACGACGGTGCCGGGGGCCACCTCGCCGGCGTTCTCATCGGTCGGCAGCGAGGGACGGAAGAGCTGTACCGCCTCGCCGCCCAGCGTGGTCCAGGCGGCGGGCCACGGATCGCAGCCGCGAATCCAGCGGTCCAGCTCCTCGGCCGTGAGGGACCAATCGAGTCGGGCCGTCTCGCGGTCGAGCTTCGGCGCGTAGGTGGCCCGCGCATGATCCTGGTCGACCTCGGGAAGCGTCCCGGCCTCCATCTGCGCGAGCGCCTCGACGAGGGCGGCCGCCCCCATCTCGGAGAGCTGCTGGCTGAGCTGACCGGCCGTGACGTCCGGCGGAAATCGCGATTCGACCCGGTAGAGGATCGGTCCCGCGTCCAGCTCCGGCACGATGCGCATGATCGTGACCCCGCTGTGCTCGTGACCACGGATGATCGCCCAGTTCACCGGTCCCGCGCCGCGCAGCTTCGGCAGGAGCGACGCATGGACGTTGACCGAACCCAGCCGCGGAAGGTCCACGAGCTCTTCGGAGAGGATCGCGCCGTAGGCCACGACGACGGAGAGATCTGGCTCGAACTCCCGGAGCCGCGGGAGAAACTCCGGCGCGTTGGGGTCCTCGGGCTGGAGGACCTCGATTCCCTCGGCTTCGGCCTCGAGCTTCACGGCCGACTTCCGCACGCGTCGTCCCCGACCGGCCGGTCGGTCGGGCATCGTGACGACGGCCACGACGAGGTGACCCTCCTCCTGCAGCGCCCGCAGGGATGGCACCGCGAACTCCGGTGTCCCCCAGAATACGATTCTCACGAGGTGCTCCTCGATCCGCCGTCCATCACCGGCCGCTGCGGCTCGGTGCCGCCTCTTCGGCCTCCTCCTGCATCCGCGACCACTTCTTGAGCAGCATCTTGCGTTTCAGCGGACTGACGCGATCGATGAAGAGGACGCCGTCGAGGTGATCGCGCTCGTGCTGCAGACACCGGCTCAGCAGGCCGTCCGCCTCGATCCGCACGCTCTCCCCGTCGCCGTCGAGCCCTTCCACGACGACCCGTTCGGCGCGCTCGACGATCTCGGTCAGCTCCGGAATGCTCAGGCAACCCTCGGAATCGCGGACGGCCCCCTCCTCCTCGACGATGCGCGGGTTGACCAGGACCCCGGGCGCCACCTCGGGATCGCGGATGTCGTACACGAAGACGCGGCGCGGCACGCCGATCTGCGGCGCCGCCAGCCCGATTCCGTCCTCGGCGTACATCGTCTCGAACAGGTCGTCGATCAACGCCCGGAGCTCCTCGTCGAACTCCTCGACCTCGGCGCAGCGCTCCCGGAGGATCGGGTCGCCGAGGAAGCGAAGGGACCGTACGGCCACGTCACTTCCCTCCCGAGAGAAGCTGGCCGACCTTAGATCGCGCGACCTCGATCCGCGTGTCGTCGGCCGTCTTGATCGTCACCCGGTCGTCCGTCAGGTGGATGATCTTCCCGACGACGCCTCCCACGGTGACCACCTCGTCCCCGCGCTTCAGCGCCTCGACCATCTCCTGGTGGGCTTCCTGCTGCTTCTTCTGCGGGCGGATGAGGAGGAAGTAGAAGATGGCGAACAAACCACCGAACAGGAGGATCGTCACCAGCGGACTCTGGCCGACGGGCGCGCCTTCGGCCTGCAGGGCGAGTATCATCATGGGGTTGA
>CAZOEX010000194.1:0-4972 GCA_964578925.1 uncultured Gemmatimonadota bacterium
CTTCCTCGTGCCAGAAGTTCGGAGAATAGACGAGGAGCGGGACGCTCCCCCGGAGTCCTCCCGACAGCAGCATCCGCACGAGATCGGCTGCATCCACGTCGGGCAGCTTCTCGCTCAGAATGACGATGTCCGGGGTGCTCTGCTCCAGATGGCGCAAGGCGTGTCTGGCCGAGCGGACGCGTGCGAACACGAAGCCTTCGGGCTCCATGACGGCCTGCAGCGCCGAGGCGAACCAATCGTGCGTGCTCACGAGCAGCACGCGCACCGGACTCGATGGCATGGATGACTCGTTCATTTCCTGCGGGTCTCGTTGTCGCGTTCGAACATGACGGGAAAGGTCTTCAGCATGATCCAGAGGTCGAACCAGACGGACCGCCGATCGAGATACTCGAGGTCGAAGCCCACCTTCTTTCGAACATCCTCGACACTGCGGTCCGGCGGGCGGTTCACCTGCGCCCAACCCGTGATGCCGGGTGGCACCTTCTGACGCAAAGGATACCCCTCGATCTCCTCGCGCAGCCGCTGTACGAACGCCGGGCGCTCGGGGCGGGGACCGACGATCGACATCTCCCCCTTCAATACGTTCCAGAACTGCGGGATCTCGTCCAGTCGGGTCCGTCGGAGCACCCGACCGACCCGCGTGACCCGCGGATCCGCGTCCCCCTGAGCCCAGACCGGACCGCTGTCCTGCTCCGCATCCACGGTCATCGTGCGGAACTTGACGATCTCGAACGGCCTGCCGCCGATGTCGCTGACGCGCCGTCCGATGCTGTCCTCGTTCCCCTTCGGGGAGCGTCGATCGATCCCGACGCGAATCTGACGATAGAAGATCGGACCCCGGGAATCGAGCTTGATCAACACCGCGATGACGAGGAAGACGGGGGACAGAAGGACGAGCGCTACCGTCGCAACGATCATGTTGATCGCCCGCAGCGCGATCTCCTGGAGCCGTCCGATCCGACGAGCGGACCGCTCCGGCGCCCGGCTGGTTTCGAGGATGCCGTCCTCGGTCAGCCGCTCGAAACGGCGGGGGCGGCTCCGGCTTCGGCGGCCGGAGCGCAGCCCGGACCGCTCGGGCTCGATCGTTGTGTCGTGGGCCATGGTTCCTCGCAGCGAGAGTCGACTCGCCCTCACTACGAGCATCCCGCGTGCCAGCGAGCGCTTTTCCCCGTAACTCGCTGTGTTGTCAAGAGTTGGGTCCTGCATTCAGTTCCCTGGGGCCAGAGGAATATGGCACGGCTCCCACAGGTGCTTCCGCCCCGGCCGTCGCGGGGCGGATCCAGGGTACAAGATAGTCAGAAGACGTTGATGAGCGCGATGACGCTCAGCAGGCTTCCGATGATGATGCTGAAGTTCCGCAACGAGTAGAAGGTGTCGCGCTCTTCCGGAACCCGAATGACGTCCCCGCTCCTCAGGCCGAGATCGTCCAGGGTGAATCCCTGCGTGATGAGACGCTCCCCCGACATGATCGTCTCGCCGTCCCGCCGCACCTCGACCCGCTCGAGATCCGCCGACTGGGTCGGCCCCTCGGCCAGAGTGAGAACGTCAGAGAGCAGGATCGTACCCGGTACGTCGTAGAACCCCGGTGCCCCCACCTCACCCGTTACGGCGAGCCGCATCTGGAAGGTCAGCTCGACGACCGGGTTTCGCAGCACGGTGGCGAGCGCGTCGCGAATCACCTCGGTGGCCTCGGAGTAGAGGACGCCGCCGAGGGGCACCGGCTCGAGACCCGGGAGCTCGAGGGTCTGATCGGGCTGGACGGGAAAATTTCCCGTATACTCCTCGCGGCCCCGAACGTCGAGGCTGACCATGTCGCCCGGTCGAAAGTCGCCGATCCGAAGACGCTGCTCCACCGTAGCCAGCCGGCGCTCCACTTCGTCCGTACGCTCGTCCTGGGGCGCAAGCAACACCAGGACCTCGGCCAGGCTGTCGCGGCGCGCCTCCAGCTCCGCCCGCGTATCCGACCGCGCGCCCTCCTGCGCCCCCAGCGTCGATACGGAACCGAGGAGCAGAAGTGCGGCTACCCATGCGTGCTTCATCGTTGGCCTCATCTGTTCATTCGTCTCGTGTCCTCAATCGTCCAGCCCGTAGTCGCGGATCTTGTACAGCAGCGCCCGGTAGCTCAGGTCGAGCAGCTCCGCGGCCCGGGTTCGATTCCCGTCCGTGACGGTGAGGGCGCGCGAGATGAGATGCTTCTCGAGCTCCGCCGACCGCTTCTTCACCGACAACTCGTCGCTCGACAAGGTATCGGAGGTCACGACGGACTTCACGGATTCCGGATCGCTGATGCTCTGCGGCAGGTCCGCGAGTTCGATCTTCTCTTCGTCGGACATGACCGTCGCCCGCTCGACCGCGTTCTCCAGCTCCCGCACGTTGCCGGGCCACGAGTACGAGCTCATGGCCTTGAGGGCGTCCGATTCGAAACCGGTCACGGGTATTCCCAGTCGCTCGGCATATACCTCCAGGAAATGCCGTGCGAGGACCGGGATCTCGTCCGCCCGATGGCGAAGGGGCGGCAGATGCACCCGGACCACGTTCAGGCGGTAGTACAGATCGGAACGAAACTCGCCCGCCTGCACGTCGCCGTCGAGGTCCCGCGCGGTCGCGGCCAGTACGCGGACATCGACCTCACGGGACTGCGACTCCCCCACGCGGCGGATCTCCCCTTCCTGCAGCGCTCGCAGAAGCTTCACCTGCAGAGAAGGCGGTAGTTCGCCCACCTCGTCCAGGAAAAGCGTCCCCTTGTCGGCCTCCTCGAACAAACCGATGCGATCGCCGGTCGCCCCGGTGAAGGATCCCTTCACATGCCCGAACAACTCGGACTCGAGCAGGTTCTCGGGAATCGCACCGCAATTGACGGGTACGAATTCCCCCGGGCGCTCCGACACGTCGTGGATCAGGCGCGCGATGAGTTCCTTTCCGGTCCCGCTCTCACCGGTGATGAGAACCGTCGTCGGATGCGGCGCCACCCGCTCGGCCACCTCGATCGCCTCGGTCATTCCGGGGCTGCCGGCGATGATCTCGCCGTGGCGTCGCTCGACGCGGACCTCCTTGCGGAGCCGGCGAATCTCGCGGTCCTTGCTCCTGCTCTCCTCGGCGATCCGAACGCGGAGCAACAGGGCGTCCGGCGCGAAGGGTTTGTCGATGTAATCGTACGCCCCCCGACGGATCGCTTCGATCGCCGTGTCGGGGTTGCCGTAGGCGGTCATGATGATGATGCTCGCCGTTCCACCGGAGTCGACGTACGCGTCGACGAACTCGAGGCCGTCCATGCCCGGCATGCGGACATCTGCGAGGATCAGCTCGGGGTTCCATTCTTCGGCCTTCTTCAGCCCGGATTCGCCGTCACCCGCCGTCGCGACCTCGTAATCTTCACCTTCGAGCAGGAGGGATACCGTCCGCCGGAGGCCGGCGTCGTCTTCGATGACCAGTACTTTCATGCAGTTGCGGGCCCCCGGGATGCGTCGGTTGGAAGGAGAACGCGGAACGCGGCGCCTCCCGATTCGCTCCGAGAGACCTCGATCGTGCCGCCCATGCCCTCGATCAACCGTGCAGATACTGCAAGGCCCAGGCCGGTGCCCATTCCGGGTTCCTTCGTCGTGAAAAAAGGCTCGAACAGTCGGGGGCGTATCTCATCGGGTACGCCGGGCCCGTCATCCGCCACGATCAGCTCGACCGCGGCGTCGCCTCGCGACAGCTCACGTTGCGGACCCGGATCGCGGGAGGTTTCCAGGCGGCGCAGATGCGAGTAGTCGACACCCGACGGATCCGACTCGCGGCGACGGGGCACCTCTTCCGGTGTTCGGCGGACGGACACCGCGGCCGTCGAGACCCGTATCGTGCCCGGCCTCCCGGTCTCGCCGATCGCGTCGGCGGCGTTCAGGAGGAGGTTCACCAGCACCTGCTCGAGCTGGTGGCTGTCGCCCCTCACTTCCGGAAGGTCCTCTCCGGGCTCGAGCTCGATCTCGATGTCCTTGAAGCGTCCCTGCAGTGACATCATCGTGACGGTTCCGTCGACCACCTCGTTGATGTCGATCGCCTGCTGGGAGGCCGCCCGCGGGCGTGCGAAGTCCAACAGTCCCCGCACGATGCGATCGATTCGGCGTGCCTCGTAGTCGATCCCGGACAGCCATTCCCGGTCGGATCCCATTTCGCGGGTGCCCAGGGCCGTGTACCCGAGGATCGCCCCGAGGGGATTTCCGACTTCATGCGCCACTCCGGCAGCGAGTCGACCGATGGACGCCAGCTTCTCGCTTCGGACCATGCGCATGCGCGCATCCGACAGCTCGCGATTCGTAGCGTCCAGGGACGCTACGTTCCGCGCCAGCTCCTGCTGATTGCGGATCAGCGTCGCGGCCATGGCGTTCACGGCTGCCGCGAGTCGCTCCAGCTCGATCGTGTCGCTGCTCTCGAGACGATGCTCGTGCTCGCCCGCGGCGATCCGCTCCGCCCCTTCGACCATCGCGTCGACCGGCTCCAGCACGTAGCGAGACAGCCGCTGCTGGGCGACGAGATAGACGAGGAACATGTCCGCCAGGATGACGACGGCCACGGCCACCCCCAGAAAGACGGGCGGCAGACCGACGGCGAAGCCGATGTAGACCGTGACCGTCACGGTGAAGAGCGCGACGAAGACGAGAATCAGGAGTCCACCGAGCAGGCGGAGCCGGAGAGACAACGGCCTTCGCGAGAGGAGTTTCATGTGCCGATGATACGGAGGCGCGACGGGCGCTGCCACGGCTACTACGAGCTATGTCGCGCGTGCCAACCATCTGCTGGACTCGTGCAACAGCCCGGCCGAATCGATCGATTGTCAATAAGCCATATATATCATTGTCGTCATTGTACTTACATTCCTGCATATTTCAGTAGGAATCGGCTTTGCACGGACGGTGTTCACCGGAAGCGCGAATCTTTGTATCGCTCCCCCATCACCAGACACGAAGAGGACGGAAGATGAGGATCAACCTGA
>CAZOEX010000195.1:0-4959 GCA_964578925.1 uncultured Gemmatimonadota bacterium
AGCGGGCCCACAGGTCGTTCACCACGTAGCTCGCGCCCCAGTTGATCTGGGTCGAAACCGTCGACATGAAGGCCGCCACGAACGAGGCCACGACGAGCCCGAGGACGCCCACGGGCAGGTATTCGAGCATGAGCAGCGGATAGCCCATCTCCGGGTCGTCCAGGTCGGGGAAGATGACGAGCGCCGCGAGCGCCGCGAGGATCCAGGGCCAGGCGCGAATCACGTAGTGCAGCAGGTTGAACAGCCACGCGGCCTTCTCGGCGTCGGCCTCGGTGCGGGCCGCCGACATCCGCTGCACGAACTCGCCCCCGCCGTCCGAGCGCCGCCAGGCCCACCACTGGATGCCGAGGTAGGCCAGGAAGGTACCCATCGGCAGATCGACCGATCCCGGCCGCGGCACCATCTGCAGGACGTCGCTCCGGCCCGCCGCCTCGAGCCCGGCCTTCAGCTCGGGGATCCCTCCGATGTCCACGAGGGCGTACCCCGCCACCAGCAGGGCGCCGATCATCGCGAGCCCGAACTGCAGGAAGTCGGTCGCCACGACGCCCCAGAGCCCCGACAGCCCGGCGTATACGAGCACGAAGATCGACAGGCCGACGACGATCCAGAGGCGCTCGTCGCCCGGCATCCAGACGGGCAGCGTCTGCACGACGCCCAGCGCCTCGATCACCTTCCGCATCGCGAGCATGACGTAGCCGATCGCGATGCAATTGATCGGCACGGCGAAGATGAAGGCGCGGGTGCCGCGTAGTATGGCGGCGGGCCGGCCGCCGTAGCGGATCTCGGTCAACTCGGCGTCGGTGACGACCTCGGCGCGGCGCCATAGCCGCGCGAACAGATAGATCAGCAGCACGTGGGAGAGGGCGAAGGCCCACCACTCCCAGTTGCCCGCGATGCCGCGCCGCGCCACGACGCCGGTGACGTAGAGGGGTGTGTCGACGCTGAACGTGGTCGCCGCCATCGAGGTGCCGGCGAGCCACCAGGGGAGCGAGCGCCCGCTGACGAAGAAGTCGACCAGCCCGCCGCTCGCCCGGCGCGCCAGCCAGAGGCCGAGCGCCAGGGTGCCCGCCAGGTATAGCCCGACGACCCACCAGTCGAGGGCGGCCATCAGTCGCCGACCGCCGTCACGCCGGCGTCGCCATCAGCTCTTCGCCGTCTCGACGTCGGAGACGAGCCGCCGGGCGGCCAGCAGCTCCAGGATCGGCTCGGTGCCCCAGGCGCAGATCCCGGCGTCGGCCAGCTCGTCGAGCAGACGGCGGTGGCCGAAGACGACCGGGTAGGCGCCCGACGGATTCGCCAGGGCGTGCCGGACGCGGGCGGCGCCATCGGGGGTCAGCCCCGCGGTGCCTTTCCAGGCCTGGGGCGTGGAGGCGATGAGGACGATCGACGGAATCCGTTCGGGCTGATCCTCGGGCTCGGCGAGAGCCGCCTGCCAGCCGGCCCCGAGCAGCTCCTGCACGAAGCGCGCACCGAAGCGTGGCCGGTCTCGGACGTCCCGGTCGTCCCAGATCCCGATGACCCGGATCGGACGGCCGGTCCGCATCCACTCGGGCAGACCACCCACCCGCCGGATGCCGAGCAGGCTGATCGCCGCCGCCTGGAGGACGTCCGGGTCCAGCGCCCCCCTGTCGTCCGGGTCCAGCGCCCCCCTCTCCCGTCCCTCCTCTTCGCGCCGCTCCGGATCCAGCCAGAGACCCGGCTCCGACGTCTCGTCCTCGAGCCTCAGCTCCCGCTTGATCTCCCGTCCGAGCTCCCGGGCCAGCTTTCGCCCGCGGCGGAGGGCGCGTTCGGTCAGCCCGGTGAAGCGACGGCGGGTGGCCCCGTGGCGGGCGAGGGCCTCCTCGATCCGGTCCGCGACCCGCTCGTCCTCCCGGGCGGCGCGCTCGAGGTCGTCGACGGTCGCGGCGAGGTCTTCCGGGTAAAGGAGGAGATCGCAGCCGGCGAGCAGCGCCCGCACCGGCGGCGGATGGCCGGCCCCGCCGGCGTCGATGAACCCGCCCATGTTCATCGCGTCCGTTACGATGAGGCCGTCGAATCCCATCTCGTCCCGCAGCAGTCCGGTCAGCAGCTCCCGGCTCAGCGTCGCCGGCGCCTCGACCTCCAGGCTCGGGTAGGCGACGTGCGCCGTAAGGATCGCACCGAGCGGGCCGGCGAGCCGCCGGAAGGGCAGGAGGTCGGCGTCCAGCTCGCGCGGCGGCACGTCGACCACCGGGATCTCCTCGTGCGAGTCGGCCGTCGTTCGGCCGTGACCGGGAAAGTGCTTTCCGCAGGCGACCACGCCCTCGCCCTGGCACGCCTCGATCCAGATTCCCGCGAGGCGGGCGACGGCAACGGGATCGGCGCCGAACGAGCGGGTTCCGACGATCGGGTTGTCCGGCTCGATGTCGAGGTCCAGGACGGGGGCGAAGACCAGGTCGACGCCGACGCTTCTCGCGCCCCTGGCGGTGATCTCCCCGGCCTGCCGCGCCGCTTCCTCCGGGTTCGGATGGGCGGCCAGCCCGGACGGCGGCGGCAGGGTCGGCAGGCCCGCGAACTGCTGGCCGGCGCCCCGTTCCAGGTCGGCGCCGATCCACAGCTCGCGACCGGCCCGGTCGCGGAGGTCCGCGACGAGCCGTGCCACCTGGCGGCGCTCGCCGCCGAAGACGATGAAGCCGCCGACCCCTAGTGCGAGGGCGGTTTCGGCTCTCTCGCGTACCGCCTCCTCCGGATCCAGGTCGAGGCGCAGCGAGTCGAGCACCAGCCGGGCGGCGTCGCTCACGGCCGCCGTCCCGACGGCGCGCGCGCGTCCGTGGCGACCTTCATGCGGGCACCCGCTTCCCGAGGCGGCGCGGCCCGCCCGCACCGGTGGCCCACGAGACATCGACCGGGAAGTCCAGGACGTGCTGGCGCGCGAGGAGCGCGAAGGCGGCCGCCTCGCGGGCGTCGGCGTTCCAGCCCACCTCGTCGAGCGTCCGCACCGGGGTCTCCGGAAGCCGATCCGCGAGCCGGCGCCGGATCTCCGGGTTGCGGGCCCCGCCGCCGCACAGGAGCACCTCGTCCACGTCGAAGCCGATCAGCGCGTAGCTCCCGGCGATCGAACGGGCCGTCACCTCGGTCAGCGTGGCGACGGCGTCTTCCGGAAACAGGTCGCGGTGTGCGGCGAGCCAGGCGTGGACGCGGGCGGAGCCGAAGCGCTCGCGGCCCGTGCTCCGGGGCGGCGGCTCGCCGAAGAAGGGATCGGTCAGCCACTCGCCCACGAGCTCCTCGTCGGCCGTGCCGGCGGCGGCGAGTCGCCCGTCCTGGTCGAAGTCCTGCCTGCCGTCGGTCAACCGGCGCACGGCGGCGTCGATCATCGCCACGCCCGGCCCGGTGTCGAAGGCGATCGGACGGGTCTCCCCGTCGTCGGCGGGCGGCAGCGCGGTCACGTTCCCCATCCCCCCGATGTTCTGGATCGCCCGTGCGCGGCCCTCGGCCCGCAGGAGGAGGTCGTCGAAGCAGGGCGCGAGCGGTGCGCCGTGGCCTCCGGCCGCCACGTCGCGCACCCGGAAGTCGGCGACCACGTCGATGCCGGTCGCCTCCGCGATCACAGCGGGCTCTCCCAGCTGCAGGGTCGCCCCGCGCCCGCCGGCCACCGGAGGCTGATGCCGGATCGTCTGGCCGTGGCTGCCGATCGCCGCGATCGGTTCCCTGGCTTCGGTGACGACGGCAGCCGCCGCGTCGGCCAGGGCCTCCCCCAGCGCGAAGTTCAGGTCGCAGAGCTCGTCCGGGCCGCCGTCTCCGGCCACGGCGCGGCGTAGCCGCTCGCCCAGCTCCTCGGAGAAGGGGAAGGTGCGGAAGGCCTCGAGGCGGGCTTCCGCCGGTGCCTTCTCGCGGCCTGCGAAGCGCACCAGGGCCGCGTCGATGCCATCGAGCGAGGTGCCGGACATCAGCCCCACGTAGAGCCCGTCGTCGGGCGATTCCCCTGCTGGCAAGCGCTGCTCCTCGTTCCGGGGGCCGGGTCTCGGTTCGGGCGGCTGCGTCGTTTCGCACAAGCTAACGGACGGGCCCGGCGGGGGAACAGTGGCGGAGAGCGCCCCACTACTCGGACAGGCCTCCTTGCTTGCGCAGGGCCGCCGCGACGCTCCATTTAGCGGCGCATGTCCACTCTTCAGGAGGCTCCGACGCCGTGACGATTCGACGCAGCCGATTCGCCCTCTCGCTCGCCCTCGCCGCCCTCGTCCTCGTTCCCGCAGCGTGCGCGGAACCCGTGGACCAGCAGGAGCCGATGGACGCCGAGGCGCCACCGGTCTCCTTCCCGGAGAGCTGGCGCTACGACGCGGGGCGCGCCCCCGTCCTGGCGGACAGCGGGATGGTCGTGACGACCGACACCTTCGCCACGGCCGCCGGGCTCAGGATCCTGCGAGCGGGCGGCAGCGCGATCGACGCCGCGATCGCCACCTCGTTCGCGCTGGCCGTCGTGAACCCGGAGGCAGGCAACATCGGGGGTGGCGGGTTCATGGTGGCTCGCCTCGCCGACGGCACGCGTTTCGCCCTCGACTACCGTGAAGAAGCGCCCACGCGTGCCACCGCCGACATGTTCCTGGACGAAGAGGGCAACCTCACCGACCGCGGGGTCCGCGGGCACCTCGCCTCCGGCGTGCCGGGCACGGTCGCGGGAATGGGCGCGACGCACGCCCGTTACGGCTCGATGGAGTGGTCGGAGTTGCTCGCCCCGGCGATCCGCCTGGCGCGCGACGGCTTCGTGATCGCGGAGCGGCACCACAGCTCGATCGCCGGCAACGTCGAGGACCTGAGCCCCTATCCGGCCTCCGTGGCGGCGTTCCTCCCGAACGGCGAGCCGCCGCCGGTTGGTTCCGTCTTCAAGCAGCCCGACCTGGCGCGTACGCTCCAGGCGATCGCCGACGAAGGCCCTCGCGCCTTCTACGAGGGCTGGATCGCCGACTCCCTGGCGGCCGAGATGGAGCGGGGCGGCGGGCTGAT
>CAZOEX010000196.1:0-4945 GCA_964578925.1 uncultured Gemmatimonadota bacterium
GTGAACGCCGGCGGGTGAAGAGGAAGAAGCGCTCTTCTGGTTGGAAAAGACCGTGCAGGCGAGAAACCAGAACCTGCCGTACATCGGTGTCGACCCAGCTTTCGAGTTGCTCCACGAACACCCGCGTTTCCGAGAGCTCGCGGAACGGATCGGCGTTCCGATTCTCGCCGGCCCAGCAACTAGGGGCGGCCGATGGCCAGTCACCTCTCGAAAAGCGTATCCACGGTCTTGTTGAGAATGAACGTCCGGAGTCCAGGGCTTGTATCAGCGCTCTTCATGTGCGTGGCCTCGATGGCCTGCGAACCAGCCGAAGTCGTCACTGAATCTGAGGTCGAGGCAACGCTTCTCGCATTTCTTGGCGCATTCGAGAATGGCGATTACGAGGCGATGCAATCGTTCTTCGATTCCTCTGCGACCTCGTTCCCGAGCACCATGTCCGCGCCGGGGTTCGATGGGGAGATCAATCCGGACGATTTCAAGCGGGTAGAGGGATTACCGCCGGGTATGGCTCGCGTTGTTGATAGCTTCCGAGACAGCGCCGCCGAGCCTCCGTACATCCGACTGGAGCCCCAGGACCTTCGCATCCAGATCTACGGTCCTGCTGCTGTCGCGACACTGCATTTCGGTCGAACGCGAGACGACGGCACGAGTGATCTGGGAAGACGAACGTTCGTCCTGGTAAAGCGTCCGGACAAATCCTTGAAGATCGTCCATCTGCACCCTTCCAATGTTCGGACCTCCTGGCCGCCAGATCCCTGACCTGCTCACTTCGAGCGCGTCCTGGCCGACCAAGGTTTAGGCCGGACTTCAACTTTCCCCGGTCTTCAGCATCCGCGATCTTCCTTTTCATGTTGGACAGGGGGCCGAAGCGCTATCAGCGGTTCTTCGCGGAGTTGAAGCGTCGTCACGTGTTCCGCGTCATGGCGGTGTACGGGGCCGTCGCGTTCGTGCTTCTCCAGCTGGCGGATCTGGTCTTCCCGGCACTCCAACTCCCGCCATGGGCGATGCGGCTCCTTCTCGCGCTGACCGTCTTTGGTTTCCCGATCGCCATCGTTCTCGCGTGGGCCTTCGAGCAGTCACCCGACGGTTGGAAGCGCACCGAACGCGCCGATCCCGAAGAGATCGAGGCGATCGTCTCCCAGCCGGCGTCCCGGCGCTGGCCGGCCGGACTCCTCGCGCTGCTAGGCGTAGCTGCGCTGGTGGCCGGCGCCTGGTGGGTGGGCCGGCAGACTGCACTCGAAGTCGGCACAGCCGCCGACACTGCCGAGATGCGGCTCGTGCTGGCCGATGCGGAGGAGGAGACCCAGCCGACGATCGCGGTCCTACCGTTTGCCGACATGAGTCCCGAAGGCGATCAGGAGTATTTCAGCGACGGGATCACCGAGGAGCTGCTGAATACCCTCGCACGAATTCCGCAGCTGAAGGTGATGGCCCGTACTTCGGCCTTCGCATTCAAGGGCGAGAACCTCGACGTACGGTCGGTGAGCGACAGCCTTGGTGCCCAGTATCTGGTCGAAGGAAGCGTGCGGAAGGCTGGCGACAAGCTACGGATCACGGCTCAATTGATCGATGGCGAGGATGGCTCCCACCTCTGGACGCAGCAGTATGACCGTGAGCTGGACGACGTGTTTACGATTCAAAGCGAGATCGCCGAGTCGATCTCCGGCGAGCTGCGGGTACCGCTCGGATTAGATGAGGACGAGCAGCTCGTCTCGCCAACTGAGGATCTGGCGGCGTATGACCTCTATCTGACTGCACGCGCCCGAATGCGCGAGCGCGGCGAAGGGGTTGGTGAGGCAGTCGAGTTATTCGAGGCGGCGATCGCTCGGGATTCGACCTGGGCGCCCGCCTGGGCGGGTCTCGCCGAGAGCCTCGTCCTCCTCCCGTACTATAATACCGCCAGTCGGGACTCCGCAGAGTGGGCCGAACTTCTTTCGCGAGCGGAGGGGGCTGCAGAACGTGCACTGCGCCTGCAGCCGAAGCACGCAACGGCCATCCTGGCTCTCGCCAACGTCTACAGGGATCGTCACGAATGGGAACGGGCGGAGGTGGCTTATCTACGGGCCTTGAGCCTCGAGCCGAACAGCGTGGATGCATACCAGGAATACGCCGAGTACCTCAATCACGTTGGGCGCGCTGCCGAGGCCTATGAAGCTGCCAAACGCGCGTTGTCGTTAGACCGTGCTCCCATACGTCTCTGGGTCGCAAGCGAGGCTGCACGACTTGCCGGTCGCTTTGAAGAGGCAGTGAGTCTTGCTGAAGAGGGCCTGCGTAGGGATCCGACGGGCGGCTCATCCGGAATACTGCGGGGCACCCTGATCCGAAGCTATTTCGGCGTGGAGGACTGGGAGGCGGCCAGGGCCGAGGCTTTGCCACCCGAAGGTGAGGCCACGGAGGCGGAGGAGCAATTAAGAGCTGTCTGGCCGGCGGAAGGGCGAATCACACCGGAGGTCGTCGAGTTCATGGAGGCAATGGGGGCGGACATGCCGGCAGCTCATATGTGGATGGCACTCGACGAGCCGGAAAGAGCCCTCGAGATCCTTCAGGCCGGGGCCGATGACATTCCACCGTATGGATATCACGGTGGCTGGATGTTCTCTCCAGCCTTCGACCCCCTGCGGAATGATCCTCGCTTCCAGGAGATCCTGGCCCGTTTCGATCTCGAAGGTCGCCGGCCACAGCGTCTGGAGTCCGTGGAATAAGAGTAGTGAGCGTGAGGTGACCCCCAGCTCGTGCGAACCGAAAAAGTTCAGGGAGATTTTCGGGGAGTGCCGAAATGGCGGAGTCAGAAGAATTCCCCTAACTCCTTGTAGCCACTTCGTATAAGCCAATCAGGGCGCCGGGATTCGCAATGCACAACGGAAGATTCGCAATGTTCGCGAACTCAACCGATATTGCCACTATATTCCCAGGGACGAATGAACGGTTGGGCGGCTGAAGCACCTGCCCCCACTCCGTGAACAGGAGACACATCCATGCGTAGCTCGGTATCAGCTTTCGTCGCCCTCCTCATTGTCCACGCTCCCCTCGTCGCCCAGAGTGATGCTGCTCTGCAACAGATCGCAGAGGGCTGGGCGAGCGGTGAGTGCAATCTGTTGACCCACGTAGAGATGAATCCCGAGACCGGAAACTGGCAGACGGTGGAGGATTCGCCCTGGAGGACCTGGACGATTCGGCGTGCGGGACCAACGTCCGTGGAATACACGATGTCCGACGGTACTATCCGCCGCGTGGAATTCGCCGACGGTGTCTACCGAGATCGCGCAGCCGAGGAGGCGGACGAACCTCCGAATGAGTCCGAAGAATGGGCCATCGTGGAGCACGGGATCCACGGGCCGGAGAACTGGCGGATTCTGCTCCTCCCCCCGCTACCTCCGGAGGCACCGTCGGTGCCGCGCTACTACTCCGAGGTGATCATGGCTGGCGACGTCTACGTATGGACGAACTGGATCGAGGACGAGGACGGGGTCCGGAGGCGTACGATGTACAGCGCGTGCAAGTTCGCCGAAGGATGATCGGAAAGTAGCAGCCGAAAGTAGCAGGTGGCCCGAGACCCCGTAGGCCCCGGACCCTTCAGATACCCCGTCAATACAACGTTTCCGGCAATCGGGGCGCCGGGATTCGAACCAGGGACCTCCTGAACCCCTTCATAACAACGGCTTGGGGTGACGCGATCAGGGCGGGAGACGGACCCGGGATCCTCAGTGTATATATGGAGTTGACCGGTTTGGTGGACACCTCATGAGTGAGGTAGCAAGGAGGAGTCCACCCGTCCACGAAGGCATCCATCGCCGAGTGGGCCTCGAGCGGGCGCTTCCCTCTGAAACACTGCCCCACGTTCGTCGGGGTGCTGGCCGAGGAGTTCGGCATCCCGGTCGGCATCCACGTGGGCGAGGGGCCGCCGGGGGTGAGCGGCCTCATCCCGGCCTACCGTGCCGGACTGACCAGCCCCTACCTGGTGGAGGAGGTGCTCGCCCGTCATCCGAAGCTGCGCCTCTACGTGATGCACTACGGCTCTCCGATGATCGACGAGGTGATCGCGATGCTCGCCGACGTCGCCCGGAGAGCGGCAGTGACGCAGTGTCGACTTCGGTTTCCTTCGACTCCGACGGAGTGACGCCTAGCTGTACGTCGCAAGAACGTTGGTCACTCGGATCTCCACCAGGCGCTGGAAGGGTGTGAGGCCATAGACTATTGCCGGCGTGTTCGTCGGCTCGAGCGACTGCGCGGGAGAGGGAACAGGGGAAACCGCTTGTACCAGGATGGTCGAGTAGAAGGAGGATACGGTGTCGGCGATCGATGAGGTTTTGGAAGCAAACGAGAAATACGCGGAAGGGTTCAACCAGGGCGGGCTGCCCGGGAGACCGCCCACTCTGAGGCTGGCTGTCGTGACCTGTTTGGACTGTCGGGTCCACGTGTCCAGGCTTTTGGATCTGGACCTGGGTGCGGCACACATCATTCGCAACGCCGGGGGCGTCGTGACCGAAGATGTGTTGCGGTCACTGATCGTCTCGCACCATATCGGAGGCACCCGGGAATTCATGATCGTCAACAACACGAAGTGCGGCATGCTCACCTTCAAGGACGAGGAGCTGGCGGCACGTCTGCAGCGCGAAACGGGGAAGTTGCCTGTGGTCCCCGCCCGATTCCTTGCCTTCACCGATTTGGAGGAGAACGTGCGCGAGCAGATCCGCAAGGTGCGATCGCATCCGTGGATTCCGGAGAGTATCCCTGTACGAGGGTTTATCTACGACGTCGACACGGGCCGGCTGAGCGAGGTGGCACCCTGACAGCCGCATGCAGCGGACGGCGCTACGCACCGGCGCTGATGCACTGAACGGTTATCGTAGCAGCCGAAAGTAGAAGGGGTCCCAAGTAGAAGGGGTCCGAAGCCGCACGGTGCAAGCAATCCCTCTGCCGAATCCGTAGTTTCATAGTCATGTTC
>CAZOEX010000197.1:0-4927 GCA_964578925.1 uncultured Gemmatimonadota bacterium
TCAACCGCGCAACCGCCACTCGCCCGAAGGGTTACGGCGGCACAGGGCCATCTCCAGCGTTGGCGCACCTCGACGTAGCTTGGGCTATGCCTTCGGCGCGCCGCCTCGGATCTGGCGCTGTGGCGCTCGCAACGAGGCGCGCCCTGGTTCTTCGACAGGCCTCTAAAATCTGACGGGGTTTCAACGTGGAGAGAGCATGCGGACCCATCGAATCAACGCAGCGCTGGTCGCGGGCATCGTACTTCTCGCAACGGGGTGCGGTTCCAGCCTCACGGTCGAAGTGACGACCGAGGGTGACGAGGGCCCGCAGCCGCAGGCGAACGTGCCGGTCGAGTTCCTCCCCTTCGACCGCGACTCGGTGTTCGAGGCCCTCGACCAGCGGGCCGAGACCCCGCGACCGCAGATGTCCGACGAGCTCGAGGCGGCCAGGCAGCGTGTGTCGGACCTGCAAACCGAGTGGCGGGACATCGAAGCCGAGTGGAGCGCCGCCCGCGAAGAGCTGCGGAACCTGAGAGCCCGCCTCGACGAGGTGCCCTCCGGAAGCGCCGAGTATCGTGATCTGTTCCAGCAATTCGGGGAGCTCGAGCAGACGGAGCGCCGTCTGAACCGTCAACGCCAGGCGGCATTCGACAGCTTCACGGCGGCCCAGAACCAGGTGTCGACCAGGCTCGATTCGTTCCGTGTCGTGCGGGAGACGTGGGCCGACGCGGCCTACGCCGACTACTTCGACATCAAAGCCGACCTTCTCGGCGGCGAGGACCTCATCGCCGATACGACCAACGCGCAGGGAATCGCCACGGTGAGCCTTCCGGGCGGCGACTGGTGGGCGTATGCTCGCGTGCCCGTGCCCGACGGCGAGCTGTACTGGAACGTTCCCGTTCCCGAAACGGACACGCTTCGCCTGAACGAGTCCAACGGCGAGCTGCGCCCCAGGCTCTGATCACCCGCAATCCGCGCGGCCGGCCGGGGAGCCTCGCGCTCCCCGGATCGGACGTTCCCCTTCCCGGAATCCGATGAACGACCTCCTCGACCTTCCCGGCGGCATGAGCTTCACGGTCGACCGCAGCCACGTGGGGTGGCTGACGTTCGACCAGAAGGATTCGCCGAATCTGCTCTCGAGCGAGGTGCTGAGGGCGTTCGACGGTCTCCTCGCCCAGCTGGAATCCCGCATCGCCAACGGCCAGATCCATGCGCTCGGGATCCACAGCGCGAAGCCCGACACATTCATCGCCTGAGACTACGTCCGCGAGTTCTCGGAGATCGAATCGGCGTCGGAGGCCCGGGCGGCGAGCGCCGAAGGACAGCGAATTTTCCGACGTCTCCAGCGTCTTCGCGTTCCCACCGTAGCGATCGTCGACGGCAGCTGCCTCGGCGGCGGAACGGAGTTGATCCTCCACTGCGACCACCGCCTCGCGACGGATTCGTCTTCGACGAAGATCGGGCTTCCCGAGGTGCGCCTCGGCATCATTCCCGGCTTCGGGGGCACGGTTCGTCTGCCCGAGGTCGTGGGACTCCAGGAGGCGCTCGGCATGATCCTCAAGGCGAAGCCGATCGGCGCGAAGAAGGCGCACCGCATCGGACTCGTCGACGAGCTGATCCCGCCGGAGCGGCTCGAGAAGGAGGTGGACGACTTCATGACGCTGGTCCTCTCCAAACGGGTGCCGGAACGCGAGCGAAGCAGCTCGCTGAAGAAGCGTCTGCTCGAGGGCACGGGGTTCGGCCGCAAGGTCATGTTCGCGATGGCGCGGAAGCGCGCGAAGGCGGACGCCGGGGAGCACTATCCGGCCCCACTGCGCGCGATCGACGTGCTCGAGGCCTCCAGCGGCGCACATCCCGACGAGGCCTATGCGAACGAGGCGGAGGCCGTGGGCGACCTGCTCGTCAGTTCGACCTCGCAGAACCTCGTCCGCGTCTTCCTTCTCTCACAGGAGGCCAAGCGCGCCCTGCCGGGCGAGGCGATGGAGCGCGCGAGGAAGATCGAGCGGGCGGCCGTGCTCGGCGCGGGCGTCATGGGAGGTGCCATCGCAGAGCTCATGGCGGCGAACGACGTCCCGGTCATCCTGAAGGACATCGACCAGGAGGCCCTGGATTCCGGACTCAGACATGCGGCCTCGCTACTCGGCAAGGCGGCCGGCGCCGGCGTCTTTTCCGAGGAGGAAGCCGGGCTGAAGCTTGCCCTGATCACCGGCACCCTGGACTACGAGGACTTCGACGGCGTCGATCTCGTCGTCGAAGCCGTCGTGGAGCGGATGCCGGTGAAGCAGCAGGTGCTTCGCGAGACCGAGGCCCATGTGTCCGAAGCGACCGTTCTCGGTACGAACACCTCGTCGCTTTCGGTCACCGAGATGGCCCGTGGCGTGGAGCGGTCGGGACGGGTGATCGGCATCCACTTCTTCAATCCCGTTCACAAGATGCCCCTGGTCGAAGTCGTCCGGCCGAAGACCGCCGACGAACAGACCGTCGCGACAGGTGTGCAGTTCGTCCTCGACATGGGCAAGACGCCCGTCGTGGTGGCCGACAGCGCGGGTTTTCTGGTGAACCGACTGCTGAGTCCCTACTTGAGCGAGGCGGGCCGGCTGCTCGCCGAGGGCGCCGACGTCGAAAGGATCGACGGCGTGTTGACCGACTTCGGAATGCCCATGGGACCGCTTCGCCTCCTCGACGAAATCGGATTCGACATCGCCGAGCACGCCGGCAAGGAGATGAGCGCCGCCTTCGGCGAACGGCTCGCTCCGGCGGACGCCGTCGATCGTCTGATCGAGAGCGGGCGGCTGGGGAAGAAGAACGGACGCGGCTTCTACCTGTACCGGGACGGCGAGTCGACCGGCGTCGATTCCGCGGCCGCGGACCTCGTGCGCGCCGGCGCTTCGGCGGCGGACGGCACCGCACCCGAACACGCCGGCGCCCCGACCGACGAGGACATCGAGCGACGCTGCCTCTACCTGATGGTCAACGAAGCCGCGTACGCACTGGAGGACGAGGTCGTGAGGGACCCGAACATGGTCGACCTGGCGATGGTAATGGGCACGGGTTTCCCGCCCTTCCGCGGCGGCCTCCTCCGGTGGGCGGACACGGAGGGCATCGGCGTCATACGCGATCGACTGGCAACGTATGCGGAGTCCCTCGGACCCCGCTTCACCCCCGCCCCGCTCCTCGAGCGGACGGCGGACCAGGACGGGACGTTTACGAATTCTTCCCAGACGTCTGTTCCGTAGCCCCCGGCGGCGAGACGCCGGCGGACAGATCGACTCCGGGGACCACCCCAGGATCGAGATCGTCTACCGGCGCCTGCCGAACGACATCCAGCGCTTCGAGCAGGAACTGCTCCACGACGGACCCGAGTGCCGGGTCACGCTGCTGCCCGTCTCCGCCGAGTTCGCGCCACTGACCATCGGCGACATCACCCTGGCCGAAGGTGCCGCCGTGCTGTGGTTCCTCTTTCCCGGAAAGGCCTGGGAGGTGGCCGCCGCCTACGATGCCGACGGCGAGCTGGTCGGATACTACACGAACTTCATCCGGCCGCCGCGCATCGAGCCGGGACGCTGGCACATCACCGACCTGTTCCTGGACGTCTGGCAACCGGTGGGGGGCGACGCACGCCTCCTGGACGATGACGAGCTCGAGGCCGCCGTAGCGGCCGGGACGATCGACGCGGCGGAAGCCCGCTCGGCCGAGAACGAAGCGGCCGCCGTCATGCGCGCGGCGGAGGTCGGACGCTGGCCGCCCCGCATCGTGAAGGAGTACCCGCTGGCCGACGTCCCCGCACTTCGCCTGCGGCGGGATCGCCCGGGCACGTACTACGCCAACCTGGTCGTCGGCCGGCTGATCGCCTTCGGCATCTACACGCTGGGAGCCATATCACTGACCTCGCTCGCCTTCGCCGCCCTGACCGAAGCGTTTCACGGCAACCGCCCGGCTCTCGTCTCCTTCGGGGTGGTGACCGCGATCGAGATGGTCGTGCTCCTCGGGCTCTCCCTGGCCGGCCGGCTGCCGGCGACACGTCGGCCGCGTCCCGAGGAGATCCTGACCGAACGGATGCTCTTCCTCGGCGCGCTCGTCACCGGTCTCGCCGTCCTCCTCAACCCGGACGAGCAGCTCTGGCGGGGGGCGCTGATGGGGATCTACGGCGCGCTCGGCGTGTTTCTCGGCGTATTCGCCGTCGCGCGTCTGCGCTGGGACGAACGGTTTCCGGTCCTGGCCGTGGCCGGGCTGATCGTCTGCGTCGCGGCTTTCGTGGTCCTGCTCTAGAAGCCTGTAGAAGCCTGTTCTTCGGCAGGCCCCTAGAGCGGCCGCGTCCTTCCGCGTGGCACGACGACGAGGTCGCCCGACACCGTCGCCCCTTCGGGCCGCCCCGGTGCATCCGCGGCAATCACGGATTCGGGGTCGAGCACGTTGTAGCGGTCCACGATTCCGCGGTGAATGCGGGTACCGGCGCCGACCCGACAGTGGTCCATCACGATCGAGTCGACGATCTCGGTTCCCGATGCCACGTAGGTGTCGCGCCCGATCACCGATCGCACGATCCGCGCGTTCTCGACGACGCTTCCGACCCCGATCGTCGCGTCTTCCAGGCTGCCCCCGAGCACCTTCGGGCTGGCCCGATGGTAGGCCTGGGAGTGGATCGGCCAGAGCCGGTTGTTCAGATCCAGGCGAGGCTCCGCGCCGAGAAGGTCCATGTGCGCGGCCCAGTACGCCTCGAGGGTGCCGACGTCCCGCCAGTAGCCGGACTCCTCGTACGGACGGATACCGGGCACCAGGTTGCGGTGGAAGTCGTAGGCGCACACCCGCTGCCCGGCATCGCGGACCATCCGCGGGACGATCGTCTTCCCGAAATCCGGCTCGAGCCCTTCTTCGGTCACCTCTCTGAGCACGCCGACGAGCGCCTCGGGCTGGAAGATGTAGTTGCCCATCGAGGCGTAAGCGGAGT
>CAZOEX010000198.1:0-4830 GCA_964578925.1 uncultured Gemmatimonadota bacterium
GCTACTGGGACGACGGCCTCGTCATTCTCGACGTCGGCGCGGGCATCGCGGGCGGGACGCCGACGGAGCCTCGCTTCGTCTCACGCCACGTCTACAGCTACGAGCTCCAGGGCGAGCGGTTCGGCAACACGCACCATGCCGTCCGTTACCGGAACTGGGTGTTCGTCGCGGACGAGATTCTCGGGTGCAGGGCCTGCGAAATGGGCCCCCGGGGCTACGTGCACGTGATCGACGTGGCCGATATCGAGAATCCGGTGGAGGTGGCGTTCTACCGGGTGCCGGAGGCCGGACCGCACAACCTGTGGGTGGAGGACGAGAAGCTCTACGTGGCCCACTACCAGGCCGGCCTCCGCGTCGTCGACGTCTCGGGCGAGCTTCGCGGGGACCTCTGGCGGCAGGGCCGGGAGATCGGTCGGTTTCCGACTGGATCGTCCGACGCGGAAGTGCCGAACGAGCCGATGGCGTGGGGTCCCCAGCCCTACAAGGGCTTGATCTACGTGAGCGACCTCAATTCGGGTCTATGGATTCTCCGGCTGGAGTCGGACGCCGATGCGCGGACGCCCTGATTCGCAGGCCGACTCCGTCACGGCCGAGGACTTCCGGGACGCGATGAGCCGCCTGGCGGCGGGTGTGAGCATCGTCACGTCGCTCGGACCGGACGGGGAGCCGCGCGGGCTGACCGCGACGGCGGTGTGCTCGGTCTCCCTGGCTCCTCCGCTCGTGCTGGCGAGCCTGTCCAACGACTCGGCCACCGGGGCTGCCGTCGCAGCTACCGGGGCCTTCGTGCTCAACTTCCTCGGGCGAGGCGAAGAGGAGCTGGCCCGACGTTTCGCGGACGCGACGATCGAGAAGTTCGTCGGGATCGAGTGGGAGCACGGGTCGACCGGCTGTCCGACGATCCCGGAAGCCCTGGCGGTTTGCGAGTGCACGCTCGAGAGGGCCGTTCCGGCCGGAGATCACACGCTGTTCGTCGGCCGGGTCGTCCGGGTGATGGTGAACGAGGCCGTGCCGAACGATCCGCTCATCTACTTCTCCGGCGCGTACGGCGCGCTCTCGGGCGGCGGCTCCTCGTGACCCGGGAGGGCGGTTCGTCGTGATGATCGGCGGCATCGAGATCGCGCGCATCTTCGGCGTCCGGCTCCGGCTGGACTGGTCCTGGTTCGCGGTTCTGCTGCTCCTCACCTGGACCTTCGCCACCTTCGATTTTCCGCTCCGGGAGCCGGGTCTCGAGTCGGGCTCGTACTGGCTGCTCGGCTTCGCGGCGGCGATCCTCCTCTTCGTCTCCGTCCTGATTCACGAGCTAGCGCATGCGACGGCGGCTCGGACGCGTGGGATTCCCGTCGAGCGGATCACGCTGTTCATCTTCGGCGGCGTGGCCGAGATGCGGATGGAGGCGAAGCGGCCGCTGGACGAGTTCGTGCTCACGATCGTCGGACCGCTGTCCAGCCTCGCCCTGGCGGGCGTCTTCTGGGGGCTGGGTCACGGGGCGATGACGGCCGGCGGGGAGTCGTCCGCCCTGCTGTCCTTCACCCTGGCCCGGTTGAACCTCATCCTCGCGGTATTCAACATGGTGCCGGCCTTTCCGCTCGACGGGGGTCGGGTGCTGCGCTCGGTTCTCTGGAGATTGACGGGAAGCCTGACCCGCGCCACCCGCTGGGCGGCGGGGTTGGGACGGGCGTTCGGCTGGTTGCTGATCGGCTGGGGGCTCTGGATGTTCGTCGCGGAAGGCGCCGAGCTGGCCGGAGCCTGGGCGGCGTTCCTCGGATGGTTCCTGGCCGGAGCGGCGTCGACGGCCGTCGAGAAGAGCCGCCATCGCAAGTTGCGCTCTTCGCTGGACGAATTCCCGGCGTCCGCCGCCGTGGGATCCCGCGAAGCGGCGGTTCCGGCCGGCACCTCGGTGGCGGAACTCGTTCGCGACGTCTTTCTCGCGCGGCCCGGCGAGGCCCGTCTGGTCGTGCAGGCCGGCCGGCCCGTCGGCGTCGTCACGGTCGGGGACGCTGCGAAGGTGCCGGCGGGCATGCGGTCGGACATGCCCGTCTTCGAGGTCATGCGGCGCATGGACGAGCTACCGCGGATCGATAGCGACCGATCGCTGGCCGACGCCATGTCTTTGCTCGAGGGATCGGACGGCCGCCCCGTCCTGGTCGAGGCGCGCGACGGCGCACTCGATCCGCTGACGAAGTCGGACGTGAATCGATGGATCGAGCGGATGGAGGCCCTGCATGGCTAAGAAGAAGCTGAAGGTCGATTCGCTGAAGAAGCGGCGCGAACGGGCGGAGGCCGTCGCCCCGTTGCTGGCCGAGGCGTACCCGGACCTCGAGATCAGCCTCGACTGGGAGACCCCCATCCAGCTCGTCGTGGCGACGATTCTGTCGGCCCAGTGTACCGACGAGCAGGTGAATGCCGTCACGCCGGAGCTGTTCGACCGCTACGAGACGGCCCGCGACTTCGCCGAGGCCGACCGTGAAGAGCTGGAGGAGCTCATCTACTCGACCGGCTTCTACCGCAACAAGGCGAAGAACATCCAGGGGATGGGCCGGGTCGTCGAAGAGGAGTTCGGCGGCGAGGTGCCGGACACGATGGAGGGCCTGCTCGAGCTGCCGGGCGTTGCCCGGAAGACCGCCAATGTGGTGTTGACGAACGGGTTCGGGAAGGTGGAGGGCATCGTCGTCGATACACACGTGAAGCGCGTTTCGCGGCGGCTGGGGCTCACGGGCGAGACGAGCGCGGTCAAGATCGAGCGCGACCTCATGGAGGTGCTGCCCGAGGATCAATGGCATCCGTTTCCCTGGCGGCTGATCCTGCACGGGCGGGCGATCTGCGACGCGCGCAACCCGCGCTGCGAGGAGTGCATGCTGTCGGAGCATTGCCCGAGCGCGTTCACCTTCGACTGACGGCGTTGGCCGGATGAGCACCGACGCCGGGCGGCTCTCGATCGACGCACGCGAGCGGCTCCGTGCCGCCGGGCTGGCGCTCGGCTTCACGCAGGTCGGATTCGCGCCCGCGGAAGCGCCCGCCCACGCCGACGCCTACCTGCGCTGGCTCGAGGACGGTCACCATGGTGAGCTGGCCTGGATGGCCCGATCGGATGCCGTGCGCCGCCGTCTCGATCCCCGCGAGGCGTTGCCGGGTTGCCGGACGATCATCGTAGCGACCCTGTCGTACGCGCCGGAAGCGGGGAAGGAAGCGCCGGTCGGCGACTCGATGACCGACGACCCGTGCGGCAGCGATCCCGGCGGCGGCTTCGTCCGGCCCATAGTGGCCCGCTACGCCCGCGGCCGCGATTACCACGATTGGTTCGAGGAGCGGCTCGACGCGCTGGCCGAGGAGGTGCGGGCGGTCGACCCGGAAGCCGGGGTGAAGCGGTATGTCGACTACGGGCCGGTGCTGGAGCGCGACCACGCGCAACGGGCCGGACTCGGTTGGATCGGAAAGAACACGATGCTGATCCACCCGGAGCTGGGCTCGTGGCTTCTTCTCGGGGAGCTGCTGACGACCCTCGACGTCGACCCCGACGATCCGTTCGTGGCCGATCGTTGCGGGAGCTGTCGGCGCTGCATCGACGCTTGTCCCACCGACGCGATCCTCGAGCACCGCGCGATCGACTCCCGGCGCTGCATCTCCTACCTGACGATCGAGCTTCGCGGCTCGATCCCGGTCGAGCTGCGCCCCGCGATCGGGACGCGGGTGTTCGGCTGCGACATATGCCAGGACGTGTGCCCTTGGAACCGGGATCCGCTGCCAGGGGAGCCCGGGCAGCTCACCGAAGGTCGGCCGGCGGAGTTTCCGGCCCTGCGCGACTGGGCCGAGCGCCTGCTGCCGATGGATGCAGAGAGCTACCGCGAGGCCTACCGCGGGACGCCGCTGTCCCGTCCCGGGCGCGACGCGATGCTACGTAACCTGTGCGTGGGTCTCGGCAACAGCGGCGAGCCCGACGCGGCGGCGGTGCTCCGGCGATGCCTGACCGACGACTCCGAGCTGGTGCGGGAGCACGCGGCGTGGGCGCTCGGCAGGCTGGAGGGTGTCCCCCGGCGAGCGTAGCCGACCGGCTGGACCGCCGGGAGACCCCGGCCGGGACGAGGGAGGGTAGCGCTCAGCCGCTCTCGCAGGAGGCGGAGATGTGGCTCAGGCTCGTCACGTGGACGTAGCTCGCATCCTCCACGTCGTCCATGTCCGGATGGTCCTCGTCCGCGTCCTCCATGTCGTCAGTCATGCCTTCCTCGATCATCATGCCCGTGGCCTCGACCGTATGACCGACGTGCGGTGCGAGGTTCACGCCGTCGGCGGCGGCCAGCGCGACCCTGTCGGAAGAGATCGCCTCGTCGTCGACGCTCTCGAGCACGAAGCCCGCGTCGTCATCCTCGCCGTCGGCCTGTGCGAGACAGCCGGTCAACGCAACGGTCGGATGGGCTGCTTCCTGGGCCGTGGCGAGACCGGCGTCGAGGCCGAGGAACGCGAGAGCGAGAAAAAGGGCGGCGAGTTTGCGCATATGATCCTCCGTATGGCGAAACGAGTTTCTTCGGTCACGCTCCACTTCAACATGCACAAGCTAACGGTTACGAGCCTTCGTCGTAGTCTTCCAGGGTCACGCCGAGTCCGCGGCGCGCTGGACGATCGAGGCCAATTGCTTCGCGACCCGGGGCCCGGCGAGGATCTGGGTCGACGGGGAAGAGGTCGTGCCGATGATCGGCAGCCATACGATCCCTCATGGCGCCTCCACGGCCTCGCCGAACAATCTCCCCAACCAGTCGGCCACGCGCTGCAGCTCTAGCTCATCCGCGTCGCTGAAGGCGGCTTCCCGGTCACTGTCGAGATCCAGCTGTCCGTGGA
>CAZOEX010000199.1:0-4828 GCA_964578925.1 uncultured Gemmatimonadota bacterium
ACATGGTCCAAGCAGGAGATGTAACAGGATGTCGCGTACGACGGGAACCGTGAAGTGGTTCAACAATGACAAGGGCTTCGGTTTCGTCTCGTTCGATGACGGGGCGCGGGATGCGTTCGTTCACTTCTCGGAGATCCAGGCCGAGGGCTTCCGTTCGCTGGAAGAGGGAGACATGGTCGAGTTCGACCTGACCGAAGAGGGTCGGGGTCCGAAGGCGAAGAACGTCGTCAAGCTGGACTGAAGCAACGGTCGATGAAACGCCGGTCACAGAGGTGATCGGTCGGCCGGGGGAGACCGCCACGGTCTCCCCCGGTTTTCTCATGCCGGGGATCACCGTGTCGTCCTAGGGGACGACGGGGGTTCGGCGCCCGCTCGCTTCGGCGGGAGCGAGAAGGCCGGAGACACGCACCAGGCGTCCGTCTCCGGGCTCGGGCGGTAGATCGAGCACTTCCATGACGAGCTCGTAGACGTCGACGTTCGGGAAGGGCGGAACGACGACGCCGCTCCGGAAGGCGGGGCCGGCCGCGATGAACAGGGCACGCATTTCAGGCGACCGATGATAGTAGCCGTGGTTCCCGCCGTCGTAGGTCTCGGGGTTTCTCTCGAAGTACTCGCGGGTCGTGATCGACCATCCGGGATCGGCGATGCCGATGATCGGCGCCACGCGATCGTGGGTCCCGAACTCGTAGCGCGCCGGGATCTCCTCCGGACGGTAGATGCCGACGTGAGGGCTCGCCCCCTCTAGTGCGTCGTAGATCCGGTCGACGTCGGCCGAATCCGGCCAGAGCGCGAGGACCGGGCTCCAGTCGATGACGCGCGCCCGGTCGACGTCGATGTAGTCGTCGAGGAAGAAGACGCGGTCCCGCGACAGCGGGCTCATGCCGTGATCCGAGACGATGATCACGTTGACGTGACCCAGCTCGCGGGTGGCGAGTCCCTGGCGCAGCTGTCCGATGGCGGAATCGACGCGCGCCACCGCGGCGCGTGTCTCGGGCGCCTCCGGCCCGTAGTCGTGTCCGGCCACGTCGACGGCGTCGAAGTACAGCGTCGCGAAGCTGACCTGGTCCTCGTCCATCCGGTCGAGCACCCAGTCGACGCGGGCCCGGTGGGGCATCTCCCCGTCGTACCCGAGCCAGTGCGTCGGCCATACGCCGTCGATCGGCGCCTCGCTTCCGGGCCAGAAGAGCGGGGCCGTGGTTCGGCCTGCCCGCTCGGCCGTCACCCAGACGGGAACGCCGCCGTACCAGTCGGGATTCCTCACCGCCTCGCGGTCGCTCAGCCCGTAGCGGTCCTCCATCTCGGGGTCCCAGATGTTGTTCGCTACGAGGCCGTGATGGTCGGGCCGGAGGCCGGTGACCATCGTGTAGTGGTTCGGGAAGGTCTTCGTGGGGAAGGACGGGATGAGCGCCTCGGCCCGCACGCCGCGTTCCGCGAGCGCGAGCAGGTTCGGCGTGACCTCCGGATCCAGATAGTCGGAACGGAAGCCGTCGATGGAGACGAGCAGCAGCTGCGCCCCCCGGGCCGCGTCCGGCGTTTCCTGCGGTCCTCGCGCGGCGCGTTCCTTCGGCGCTTCGGGTGTTGCGGTGGCGCACGCGCCAGCCGCCACGGTGAGCAGAGCGAGGAGTAACCGGCGGATCGGGCGGGCGCCTCGTCGGACGGCGGCTGGGTCGCAAGGTGGAGTCATGCCGGACAAGCTGCCGCGACGACGCGCGGGATTCAACCTCCGGGCGCGGCATACGGGTATGCGTTCCGCCCCGGCCAGCGCCGGCTGGACGGCCGACTCTCGCGCAACGCCGGCCCGGCGTAGATTGCCTGCATGGTCCATCATTCGCCGCGCCCGGGGCCCGGGCTCTTCTTCACCGTGATCGCCGCCGTTCTGCTCGGGGGATGCGGGGCGCCCGAGGGCGGCACGGAACCCGTGGCTGTCGTCGCCGTGCCCGTTGCGCCGATGGCGGGCCTGGTCGATGCGATCGCACCACCCGGCGCCGTGGAGGTGGTAGTGCTCGTTCCGCCTGGGGCCAACCCGGCGACCTACGAGCCGGCGCTCGAGGCGCTGCAGCGGACGGCGGGGGCGCGCCTCTACTTCGGCCTCGGGCATCCTCAGTTCGTATTCGAGCGAAGCTGGCTCGACGGACTCCTCGGCGGTTCGGACGCGGAGCGCGTCGAGCTGTTCGTCGACTGTCCGGTCGTCGAGGACGACTATCACGTGTGGCTCTCGGCGAGTTGCGTGGGGGACGCGGCCCGGCGAGCGGCGGAGGCGCTCCAGCGCATCCTGCCCGCAACGGCGCGTGACGCGGTCGACGAACGCCTCGAGGGCTTTCTCGCACGGGTCGCGGTAACCGACTCGGTGACGCGGGCGCGCCTCGAACCGCACCGGGGGAGGGCCTTCGTCGTGCTCCACCCGGCGTGGGGCTACCTGGCGCGTCCGTACGATCTGACCCAGCTTTCGATTCTCACGCACGGAACGGGCGACCCCGGTCCCGGCCGGATCGCGGAGCTCATCGAGAGCGCCCGCGGCTCGGGAGCACGGCGCGTTTTCATCCAGCCACAGTTCAACCGCGCGCCGGCCCGGCTGGTGGCGGAGGAGATCGACGGCGAGCTCGTCATGCTCGACCCGCTTCGGCGCGATCCGCTCGCGGCGATCGAGGAGGCCACGGAGGCGCTGGCGCTGGACTTCGCGCAACGCGGAAAGGGCGAGGAAAACCGGTGATGGACGAGGCGAGGGCGGGGTCCGGTCGGGAAAGAGTCGTCGAGTTGCGGGGTGTCAGCTTCTCGTACAACGGCCGGCCGGCCCTGAAGGACGTGGATTTCGATCTCTACGAGGGTGACTTCGTGGGCATCATCGGTCCGAACGCCGGCGGGAAGACCACCCTCTTGAGAGTCATCCTCGGGCTGCTGGAGCCGGACGCCGGAACCGTGAAGGTGTTCGGTCGTCCGCCGCGCGAGGCGCGGGGCATGGTCGGATACGTTCCGCAGTACGCCCGCTTCGACCGGTCCTTCCCGATCGGCGTACGGCGGGCCGTCGGGATGGGTACGCTGGGTCGCAGCGGCCCGAAGAGGAGCGACACGGAGGCGGCCGTCGAGCGGGCGCTCGAGCGGGTGGAGCTCGGAGGCGTGGCGGACCGGCAGATCGGCCAGCTCTCGGGCGGCCAACTCCAGCGGGTGCTCATCGCCCGCGCGCTCGTCGTCGAGCCCCGGCTGCTTCTGCTGGACGAGCCCACGTCGAGCGTCGATACGCGGATCGGACGCTCGGTGCACGAGCTGCTCGAGGAGCTGTCGCGCGAGATCACGATCGTCCTGGTGTCGCACGACATCGGGGTGATCTCCCGCCATGTCCATACCATCGCCTGCCTGAACGTGGAGATGCACTATCATCACTCGAAGGAGCTGACGCCCGAGATTCTCGAGGCCGTCTATGGATGTCCGGTGGACCTGGTGGCGCACGGGCATCCGCACCGTGTGCTGGAGCATCACGTGGGCGAAGGACCCGGGAACCTGCCGCCGGAGTCCGTCGAGTGATCGCCGAGGCGCTCGGCTACCCCTTCTTCCAGCGCGCCCTGCTCGCGGGGCTGCTGGCCGCCGTGGCCTGCGGCGTCGTCGGCTCGTTCGTCGTCGTCCGGGGCATCGCGTCCATCTCCGGCGGGCTCGCCCACGCGGCCTTCGGCGGCCTCGGCCTCGGCTACCTGGCGGGCTTCGATCCGATCCTCGGGGCGCTCGCCTTCGGTCTCGCCTCGGCGCTCGGGGTCGGGGCGGCCGAGCTGCGGCTCAGGCAGGGAATCGACACCCTCGTCACGATGGTGTGGGCGCTCGGGATGGCGATCGGGATCATCCTGCTCTCGCTGGCCCCGGGGCCGGCTCCCGACCTGCTCGGTTACCTGTTCGGCAACATCCTCTTCGTGCCCGGGGAGTTTCTCTGGTTCCTCGTCGGGTTGGACCTCGTGATCGGCGTTGTCGTCCTCTCCCTGTTTCGGCGCCTGGAGGCCGTCGCGTTCGACGAGGAGTTCGCGCAGGTGATCGGCATGCCCGTCGCCGCGCTTTCCCTCCTCCTCCTGGCGCTCGTGGCGATCACCGTCGTCATGTTGATCCGCGTCGTGGGCGTGATCCTGGTGATCGCCCTGCTCACCATGCCGGCCGCCGCGGCGCGCCACTGGACCAACGCCCTGGCGCCGATGATGGGTCTGGCGACGGCTCTCGGCGGTACCGCGATCGTGGCGGGGCTCTTCCTCACCTGGGGGCTGAATTCCGGGCTCGGCGTCGACGTTCCCACGGGTCCGGCCATCATCGTGCTCGCCGCCGGCCTGTATGGCGCCTCCGCCGTGGCACGCCGCGCCGTCTGAAACTTCCCCCGATGGCCCTCGTACGGTGAACCATCGCCCCCGGTGCGTCCGGGGACGGCGAGGCAGCCGCCCGGTGAAACGCCGGGGGGAGGAAATCGAGATCCGAATGCACCGGATCCGAATCGGGGAGAGCGGAATGAAGCGAGGCACGAAGATCGCGCTCACGGTGGTCGGCGTGGTGGCCGTGGGCGGCGTGGTGACCGTGGCGCGGCTGCTGGGGAGCGACGGAAGCTCGGAAGCGAGAACAGTCGAAGTGACTCGCGACACGATCGTCCGGAAGGCGCTCGCCGTCGGGAACATCGAGCCTGACGTCGAAATCGAGGTCAAGTCTCAGATCGCGGGAGTCGTCGGCCGCCTGATGGTGGAGGAGGGCGATTTCGTCGAGGAGGGGCGACCCCTCATCGAGATCCGGCCGAACCCGACGCCCATCGAGCTGGCCGACGCCAAGCGGCAGGTTCAGCTTCGCGAGATCGATCTCGAGAACCTGGAGC
>CAZOEX010000200.1:0-4808 GCA_964578925.1 uncultured Gemmatimonadota bacterium
GCCGGGGTGGCGAAACGGCAGACGCGAGGGACTTAAAATCCCTTGGGGTGAATACCCCGTGCGGGTTCGAATCCCGCCCCCGGTATGGCCATACCATGCGCTGTCTCGCCAGGGCCCTGGCGTAAGAGACAGCTTCTGCGATCTCACCATCGGTCGGGGCGACCGGTCCGTGCTTCCGACCCCGTCCATCGCGGCGCCATGGCAGGAGGTGCAAATGATCTGCACGACCATCCGGCCCTGCGCGTGGTCGTCGCCGAGCTCCGGGACGCTGTTCTCGGCGTAAATGCGCGGCTTTCTCGGCGGCGTTGTTGACGCACGCATCCCCCGCCGACTTATTAGCGCGCATGCGAATGCTGAAGCGGACGAGCTGGCTGGTCGGCGGGCGGGTCGTAAGCGACGTACTGGCGCTGGTCTTCTACATCGCCGTCGCCCGTACCTTCGGCCAGGAGGGCATCGGCGACTACGCGTTCGCCTTTTCCCTCGCCGCCTTTTTCGGCCTGGGCATCGAGCTCGGGCTTCCCACCCTGTTGACTCGCGAGGTTGCCCGACGTCCGGAGCGGGTGGACGACTACTGCGGAACGGTCCTCGCTCTACAGGCGGGGCTCACCCTCGTCCTCGGTGCTGCCGCGGTCCTTCTGTGCGTCGTGTTGGACTACTCGATTGCCCTGACGTCGCTGGTGCTGCTCGCGTTCGGCGACGCCGCGCTGCGAGGGATGGGGAGGAGCTTCGCCGCGTACCTGGAAGGCGTCGAGGCGATGGATCGGGTTTCGCTGCTCGAGGTCTTCTCGCGACTGCTCGTGGTGGGGGCCGGGCTGTCGCTGCTCCTCTTCGGGGCGTCTCTGCCCGTCGTGATGGTGGCTCACCTGCTCGGCGCCGGTCTGTATCTCTGGCTCTCCTATCGCTGGGTGGCCGAGCGGTTCGAACGGCCGAGGCTGACGGTCGATCTGGAGTTGATGAAGCGTACCGCGATCGCCGCGCTGCCGTTCGTCGTGAGCGTGGCGCTGTGGGAGCTGTACGCGCGCATCGACATCGTGATGCTCCACGAGTGGATCGGCAGTGCGGAGGCCGGCACCTATGCGGTCGCCGTACGACTGGCGACCGCGCCGGTTGCCTTCTCGTTCCTGGTGGGCGCCGCGATGTATCCCGCCTTGGCTCGCGACGCCGCGAGCGAGGACGGGGTGCCCCGGGAGCTGTTCCTCGACACGCTGCGGTGGCTGGCGATCATCGGCGTCGCCGGCGGTGTCGTACTCGCCGTCGTCGGCGATCACTTGATGGTCCTCGTCCTTGAGGAAGCATTCGAGAAGTCGGGAGACATCATCCGTTGGATGTCGATCGTATTCGTCATCCAGTTCACCGCCGTCCCCTACTGGCGGCTCCTCTACGCGTCCGATCACGAACGTGCCGTCGTACGCATCCAGGGCATGTCGCTGTTAGTGAACCTCGCCCTGAATGTCCTGCTGATTCCGCGTTGGGGAGGGTACGGAGCTCTCTGGGCCTCGATCGCGTCGGAGACGTTCATCATCGGCGTCTTTCATCGGCGAGCCGTGGCACGAATCGCGGCCCCGTACCGCTCGCGGGTGCTGCGGCTGGGAGCCGCGGGCGCAGCGGCGCTGGCGACCGGATTATGGACGCGTGAGATGCTCGCGTGGCCCGTGGCGGGGGCCCTGGCCGTCCTGGTCCTGGCCGGACTCGCGGCCACTTTCGGCCTGATACGACGCCGGGATCTGGACGCAATCCGGGGAGGAAGCTCCTCCCCGTGATGAGACCCGTGTCCGGATTCCGGCGCGTACTCAAGACGTCAGTGTGGGCGATCCGAAGTGTGCGCCTTTGCGCCAGCCTGGGCGATGCCCGTGCATTCATGGCGTGTCGACGGGCGACGGTCCCCCGTCCCCCGGTTCGACTGCGGGTTCGAGGGGTCGGGGTGCCACTGCTCTGCCGCCCTGGAACCACCGACCCGGACGTACTTTGGGACACCTTCGGTGAAGGCCTCGAACGACCGACGACGGCGTTGCCGCCCGACGCGACGATCCTGGACCTCGGAGCCAATGTAGGCTACACGGCCGTCGACTTCGCCCTGCGCCATCCCGGGGCACGGATCGTCGCCGTCGAACTGGACGGGGACAACGCCGCGCTGGCCGATCGGAACCTGGCTCCGTTCGGCGCACGGTGTTCGGTCGTACGGGCCGCCGTCTGGTCCCATGACGGAGAGATCCGATATGGAGGCGAGGAAGCCTGGGGATTCCACGTCGTGGAGGGCTCGGCGGAGGGTCGCTCGGCTCCCGCCATCCGGATATCGACGTTCATTCAGAAGTTCGGGTTGGAACGAATCGACTACGTCAAGATGGATATCGAGGGAGGAGAGGTGGAGGCGCTCTCCGATCCGGGATGGATGGACGGCGTCGAGGAGATCCTCGTCGAGGTCCATCCGCCCGCCACGCTGGACTTCGGTGAGGCAGCCCTCCGGTCGGCGGGCTTTCGGGTGAGCAGCTTCCACCATCACGGGGCGCCGCACGTCAGAGGGGTGAGAGGAGGCTGAGCCGTAGCGAGTGTCACGCGCGTAAGGTCCGTCCACCGTCGGCAGCGCCGGCAGGGCACGTGAGGCCCGGATGCGCGCCACTCCGGCACCGCCTATTCTTTGAAGGAAGCACCGGAAAGGACGCCATCGCTATGAGACGGAGCGGGACCACCCCTGGCATCTCGAAATCGAGGGCCGTCTCGACGGCCGGGGTCGTCCTCGTCTCGGTTCTCGGCCCGAGCCTCACGATGCTCACCTCGTGCGGCGATTCTCCTGGTGCCCCCGAGGAGACGACCCCCCCGGCGGAGGCGCCGTCCGGTGCCTCGGACCGCGCGCTGCCGGAGGGCACGTACGATGTCGCGCTGGTCGCCTGCGAGACATGTTCGGCCGGCTCGGTTCCCGATTACCTGGCGGCGTTTTCCGAGGGTGTGGACGGCACGATCGCGGTCTCCGCCGCTACCGAATCGACAGCGAGCCTTCTGCTGCTCGAGATGCGGAGCCGAGGCACGAAAGAGAACCTCCTCGGCCTTTTCGGGGCGTCGGTCGTGCCGCTGGCCTGGGACGGTCCGGCGTCCGAATTCAGCGGTTTCGTGGAATACGGCACCGCGGCGCTCTTCATTGCCGAACTGCGCCGCTCGGACGGTGAAATCCGCTGCGACTTCGATCTCTTCCATCTGAAGCACGACGTGGGACCGACGTCCTGCGTTGTACTGGACTGAACGCCGGCCGACCGAGGTTTCCGCGTCTACGGCTGCATGCCTCCCGCCGCACCCGGCATCATCGGCGTCGGGCGCGCCCCGGCGCCCGTCGGACTTTGCGTCGGCCCCCGGCTCGCAGCACGAGGCAAGACCGCCAGGAAGCTACCTTCGACCGTCACGGTGGCAGCGCTCGGTTCGCCGCCTTCCTCCTCGACAACGTAGCCTTCGGCCTGCATGCTGTAGTCGCCGCGAATGTGCCGGCTCGTACGAGAGGTCACCGTGATGGCCGCGCCGCTGTCCTCCGAGCGAAAGGTTCCTTCCCGGCCGTCGGCCCATTGGAGCATGAGGGCGCCCTGGCCGGAGGCCGACCCGGGATCGGGGAGCGCACCGGGGGTGTTGAGTTGCAGTACGGCGGTCGCCTCGTTCGCATCGGCGTCCGCGCCGCCCATCAGCTGTACCATCGACAGGGTGCCGTCGCCCGACGGATGCGCTCCGGAGCCCGCCGTCGCGATCGTTCGCGGCACCTGGGCTGCGGCTCCGCCCGAGACGACGATCGTGCCGCGCCCGTGCTTGCCGGGCGGACCCTGGTTCACGACGATCTCCTCGGTCGACATCTCGATCGTCGAGCCGCCCATCGCTCCGCCACCCGGCCCTCCGCCCATCCGCTCCATCTGCTGCTCGAACATCCGGCGTTGGGCGGGAGGCATTTCGTCCATCCGCTCCTTCATCCGCTCCATCTGCTCCATCCCCTGCCGCATCTTCTGCTGCATCTCGCCGTCGTCGCCGAACATCGCCCCCATGCCGGTACTCCGGATGGTGCGCTCGAACGGTTCGTACAGGCTGCCGATGCGGCGATAGTCGCGGTTGCGGGCCTCGACGGTCATGGGAGGCGCGTTCCCGCCGGAGATGATCTCCATTTCGGACTTGAGGGACATCGTATTCGTGCGGGGGAACGATCCGAAAGGCCGGGCGTCCGTCGACGGTGATCTTCTCGTAATAATGGACCACCTCGGCGCCCTTGAACGTGCCGTAGACCGTGTAATTGTCGACGCCTTCCCGGCGCTCGTAGCGCTTCTCTCGCGCGGTCTCGACGATCTCCTCGGCACGGGACGCCCGGTCGTCACCGCCGGCCGCGGCCTCCTGGGCCGGGAGCGGCTTCGCCGCGACGGACGAGGCGATCCCCGTCATCACGGCGGCGATCGCCGCGAGGGAAGGTCCGGCGGACTCTGCAGGGAATGGTACAGGGAATGGGGGTCGAACGCGCATCAGCTCTCCTCGTACCCGTTCAAGACGTGTCCAGCTCGATCTGTCCGTTCCGCTTGCGTAGCGTAACGAACGAGACGTGTCCGCCATGGCGATGTGGGAAGTCGGGCGAGCGGCACCGGCCATTCAGCGCGAACGAGAATCGAGACATCGCGGCGAACGTTCGGGGCTCAGCGGGTATTCCCGGAAGGGCTGCGGCTGGCACAATCCCCCCTCGAAGCAGTATTAGTTGACGGCGGCCGACGGACGAACCTCCGACCCCCTCGCCGTCGCTGATTTCCATACAGAACGAGTCTCCAGAGGAGTTCCGGCTGATGCCCGATACGGTCACG
>CAZOEX010000201.1:0-4750 GCA_964578925.1 uncultured Gemmatimonadota bacterium
CGTTTCGTCCCTGGAATCCGCCTCGTGGCACGCGAGTCCGCCTCGGCGCACGAGCACCGCGAACCCTTCAACCTCCGGGTGAACGGTTCGCCGAGACGGCGTGTCCAACTTCATGGAGACTTCGCCCCCGCGAACCGAAAGGACTGGACCATGCACCGAGCGTCCATCTGTGCCGCGACTTGCATCGCGCTCTGCTCGCTCTCCTTTGCATCCCTCCAGGCCCAGGAGGCTTCGTCGAGTAGTACGTTCCGCGATCCCACCACCTGGGACGAGTGGCTGCTTCCCGTGCGCGACTCCGTCGGGCGCAGTCCACAGCCGCAGGCGGCGCCCTGCCGACTGTGGGTGCGCGAGATCGGCGATCCGGAGGATCCGCGCCTGGTCTTCCTGCACGGGGGCTGGGGAGGGGAGCACGAGGACCTGATGTACGGCATGCTGCCGCTCGCCGGGGAGCTCCGGCTCACCTTCTACGATCAGCGCGGCTCGCTGCGCTCGCCGTGCGACGAGCTTCCGACGGCGGCCGATCACGTGGCGGACCTCGAGGCGCTCAGGCGGGCACTCGGGGAAGAGCGACTCGTGCTCGCGGGCCACAGCATGGGCACATGGCTCGGGATGGCCTACGCCGAAGCGCATCCCGAACGCGTGGCCGGACTCGTGCTCGTCGCCCCGGTCTGGCCAACACCTGACGCGCCCGACGTGGACGCGCCGCCGCGCTGGGAGCGGCCGGAAGTAGCCGCCGAGCTCGCGCGACACGGACTCGAGCTCCCCCGGCGACGAGCGGACGGGCCACGCGGCTGGTCGGTCAACCACCGGATCATTTTCGCCGCCATCAACCTGCACGACGTCACGAAGTGGCGGTCGCTGCGGCCGCCGTGGGCCTATGCGACCGACGCGGCAAACTCCGCCGCGGCGTCGATGCCTTCCAACTACGACTTCCGGCCCGCGCTCGAGGAACTCGCGTCGCGCGGTGTTCCGGTGCTGGTGATCCAGGGCGACGACGACTATCTGCCGGCGGCGGCCTGGACGGACGAGATCGACGGCGTCGAGCGCGTCGTGGTGGAGCGGGCGGGCCACGTCGCCTACGTGGACCGGCCGGAGCGGGTGCGGGAGCTGGTGCGGGAGTTCGCCGTGACTCCGGCGCACTGACGAAGTAAACGCGGTAAGCGAGGCCGACTCGTCACGGCGACGAGCGACGGCAAGGAAAACCGAGCTGCGCTTATATTCCAATTTTCTTGCTTTTTAGAATACTGGGCAGTACTCTCCGGCATGAACAAACCACCGGAGATTCCCCTGATCGGCGCCGCCGCCCTCGACGCGGTCGCCTCGCCCGCCCGGCTCGAACTGATGTCGGCGCTAGGCGACGGTCCGCTCACCACGCGTGAGCTGGCCGCCCGGCTCGGGCGCTCGCGCCAGTCGCTCTACTACCACCTGGGACTGCTCGAAGAGGCTAGGCTCGTGGTCAAAGAACCCTCCGGGCAGGACTCGCGCGAGCGCCGCTACCGGCTCCGCGAAGGCCGCCTGGCCGTGGGCGCTCGCCATGATTCCCCCGCCGATCGGACCGCGGCGGCGCGGGCGATCCGGGCGATGCTGCGGCTGACAGGACGCGAGGCGGCCGAGGCGCTCGAGGATTCCACGACACGGCTCCGCGGGCCCATCCGCGAGATGATCGGCTTTCGCGGCAAGGCGCGGCTCACCGAAGCGCAGCTCCAGCGGGTCAACGAGCTCATCGACGAGCTCGAGGCGATCTTCCGCAACGCGAAGAGCGGCTCGGCCGAGTTGCCGCTCGAAGCGCTCACCATCGTTCTCACGCCGGCGCGCGACGCCGGCGCTTCCGATCCCGGGACCGACGAGGAAAACTGAAATGCCGCAACCCATACTTTTCGACCACCTGCTGATCGTGCTGCTCGTCGGCGCTCTGCCCTTCGTAGCCGCCTGGAGCTATCGCCGCCTCGTGCGCCAGATCGAGGCCGGCGTGCCCGATGCCCGAGTCCGCGAGTATCGCCGGACGACCCTGGTACAGTGGCTCATGGCCCTGTCGCTCGTCGCCCTGTGGGTCTTCGGCGACCGCTCGCTCGACGTGCTCGGCTTCGCTCTGCCGGGCGGCTGGCCGATCGCCGTCGGTGCGGGCGTTACGGTGCTCGGTCTCGCCTTCCTGGCCGGACAGTGGCGTGCGGTCAGGCGTATGGAGGACGAGGATCTCGCGGAGATGCAGGAAGGGATGACGTTCATCGCGCCCCTGCTTCCGCGCACCGACGAGGAGGCGGCGCATTTCCGGATCCTCTCCGTGACGGCCGGAATCTGCGAGGAGATCGTCTACCGCGGTTACCTGATCTGGTACCTGGCCGCCTTCCTCGGGCCCTGGCCCGCGGCCCTGGCGGCCGGTGTTCTGTTCGGCGTGCTGCATCTGTACCAGGGAACGCAGGGGATTCTCCGCACGGGGGCGGTCGGTATCATCATGAGCCTTCTCTATGTCGGCTCGGGCTCGCTGCTCTGGCCGATGACCCTGCACGCAGCGGTCGATCTGAACGGCGGAGCGGTGGGACGACGTGTGGTGACGGCGAAGCGGGAGGCGAACCGCGAAACTCCCTAGCGAGGCATCCCGTACGAGCGATCGGAGCGTTACTTCAGTTGTGTAGGAAAGTCGATGACACACGCCTCCACGCAAGCAGCGCAACGAGTATCTGAACGCGTTCGGGGCGGGGGAGCTCGACGCCCTGTCCCGCCTGGCCAGGAACGTCTTTAGTTTCGGTCAGGATGTGGGTTTCGTCTTCCTTGGGTTGGGATCGGCCCTCTTCGCTTATCTGCTGTTGAAATCCCGTTACGTCCCCCGACTTCTTGCCGGCTGGGAACCCGGGCCTACCGATTCCCGGCGGGGCATCGCATCCGGCTATACGTGACGAGCAGCAACTTCCCCCTCTGGAACCGGAACCTGAACACCGGCGGCGACAACGTCACCGGGACGGAGTGGACGCAAGCGCTCAACGCGGTCCATCACGGCCCGGGGCGGTTGTCTCGCGTCGAGCTGTCGGTGGTGCCGTGAGGGATTCGAGCCACGAATGATCGCCGACCTGGCCGGTTCCCCGCGTCCCGAGTTCGCCTATCGGCCGCTCAGCGAGTGGACGCGGGCGGACAGTCGACCACTCATTCGCCGGGTGGTGAGAGTTCTTCCAGCTCGCGGTGCAGCGACACGAGCGCCTCGCGGAAGGCGCCGGGCTCGGAAAGGAACGGAAAGTGGGCCGAGTCCTCGAACCAGACGAGGCGCTTGTATGGCGCCTCGAGCCGGTCCAGGTGGCCGGCGGCGAGGGACGACGGCGTGGTGTAATCGTGCCGCCCGAGCAGGAAAGCGACGGGCACCTCCACGCGCTCTACCTCGCCCTCCAGCGGCGCCGGTGCAACGTCGTACTCCATACGCTCGTGCACGAGCTGGACCCCACGCCGCACGTTGAGGGCATCCGTGAGCGTGTATTCGGGAGCGGCGAGCCCGATCTTCAGCAGCGGCCAGAAGCTCTGCGCTCCACGCAGCGCGCCGCCGTGCTTGAAGACATCGTCCTCGTTCACCTCCCCATCGGCGGCGAGGCGCGCCAGGAGCGCCGAATCCCCCGCGGCCTCGGCCTGCCGGGTGATCCAGTCTCGCCGGACGGTCTCGGCCTCGGCGCGCGTGCCGGCGATAACCCCCGTCCCGATGAACGCTCGATAGAGCTCCGGTCGCTCGCGGACGGTGAGCAGGCCGAGATACGAGCCCCACGAGTGGCCGAGCAGATAGACCCGGTCCCGGCCGAAGCGCTCCCGCAGGTATTCCGTCAACGCGATCGTGTCGTCGACACGGCGGCGTACGCTGATCGGTCGGTCCGCGGCCGCACCGTACGACTTCCCTGCACCCGGGCGGTCCCAGTGGACCACGACGAAATCGCGCTCGAGCTCCCGCTGGAAGGCGTGCGCCAGGTACATGGCCGGCATGCCCGGGCCGCCGTGCAACCAGAGCACCATGGGGTTCCGCCGATCCCGCCCCCGGATGAGCACCCATTGCTCCGCCCCGCCGAGCTCGACCGTGGTCAGCTCGGCGACGGCGCGTTCGCCCTCGATCGCCGGCGTGCCGCCACGCGTCAGGACGAACTCGAAGCCGATCCAGGCGAAGAGCAGGACGAGGGCGGAAAAGAGGCCGAGGAGGAGGCGGCGGATCATCGGCTACGGCCGGGAGCGTTGGCGTTTGCCGGCCGCATGTGGTCTGTCATCCTGCCCTCCGTCGTCCGTCGCTCGCTCCCCGATCACGTCGCCCCCCGGACCATCCGACCGTATAACCGTATATTCGTGGCCAGCAGGTCTATAGTTCCAGCTGGCTCCGGAGGCTGCATGACCGACCGCACCCGTACCGTCCGCGACGTCTCCGTCCCCAGCTTCATCTACGGGACGGCCTGGAAGGAGGAGCTGACGGGCCCGCTCGTGGCGCGCGCTCTCCACGCCGGCTTCCGCGGGATCGACACGGCCAACCAGCGGAGGCACTACCACGAGGCGGGCGTCGGGGTCGCGCTCACCCGGTCGTTCGAACGCGGGGAGCTGACCCGCGACGAGATCTTCGTGCAGACGAAGTTCACCTTCCCCGCCGGGCAGGATCACCGGATTCCCTACGACCCGCACGCGAGCGTCGCCAAGCAGGTGGAGCAGTCTTTCGACAGCTCGCTCGAGCACCTGGGCGTGGACCGCATCGACAGCTACGTGCTGCACGGCCCGTCCGTGCCGAGCGGCCTGGGCGACG
>CAZOEX010000202.1:0-4741 GCA_964578925.1 uncultured Gemmatimonadota bacterium
CGGACGCTGTTCGAGGAAACCTCCGAGACGCAGATCGGCGATGCCGGGGCGGGGGAGAACTGGCACCTGCTCCCGGAGTCCGACGAGCTGATCTGGTGGTCGGAGCGGCACAACTGGGTTCACCTGTACTTGTACGACCTCGCGACCGGCGAGCTGAAGAACCGGATCACGACGGGGCAGGGCAATGTCGTCGACATCGTTCACGTGGACGAAGAGAAGCGGAGGATCTGGTTCACGGGGCAGGGGTTCGAGGAAGGTCGTGACCCGTACTTCCGGCACCTCTACCGGATCGACTTCGACGGCGGCGGGATGACCCTGCTCACGCGGGAGGACGCTCACCACACGATCGATTTCTCGGCGGACGCAGGGGCGTTCATCGACAGCTACTCGACGCCCGCCACCCCCCCGGTCACCGTCATGCGCGAGAGCGATGACGGTGAGCTGCTCGGCACGCTGGAGGAGACCGACATCTCCGGGCTCCTCGAGGCAGGCTGGACGCCCCCCACCCCGATCACGGTGAAGGCGCGGGACGGGACGACGGACCTGTATGGCCTGATGTTCACGCCGACGGGGATGGACTCGACCGCGTCCTACCCGGTGGTCAACTACATCTATCCCGGGCCGCAGAGCGGCAGCGTGCGGACACGGAGCTTCACGCCCGCCCGGCGCGACCACCAGGCGCTGGCGGAGCTCGGCTTCGTCGTCGTGGCCCTCGACGGGATGGGCACGCCGGGTCGTTCGAAGGCATTCCACGACGCCTATTACGGCGACCTGTCGGACAACACGCTGCCCGACCAGGTCACCGCCATCCGGCAGCTCGCCGAGCGTCACGCCTGGATCGACGCCGACCGCGTGGGCGTGTGGGGTCACTCGGGCGGGGGTTTCGCGGCGGCCCAGGCGATGTTCCGCTATCCGGAGTTCTACGACGTCGGGATCGCCGAGTCGGGCAACCATGACAACCGCAACTACGAGGACGACTGGGGGGAGCGCTACCAGGGACTCCTCGTCGAGACGAACGGATCGGACAACTACGCCGAGGAGGCGAACCAGACGATCGCCGGCAACCTGGAGGGAAAGCTCCTGCTCGTGCACGGGGGAATGGACTCGAACGTTCCGCCCTCGAACACCTATCTGGTCGTCGACGCGCTCATCGAGGCGAACGAGGACTTCGACCTGCTCATCATTCCGAACGCAGGACACGGCTTCGGCCGCGCGAGCGACTATATGACGCGCCGGCGCTGGGACTACTTCGTCCGGCACCTGCAGGGCGCCGTACCGCCAAGAGACTATGTGATCGGAAGTGAAAGCGACTGATCGCCTTTCAACCTGGAGAGCGCAATGATCGGAGCCAGGGAAGCAGCGCAGGGCTCGTTTCTCCGAAGCTTGTCGTTGGGCGTGCTCGCAGGGGCCATGCTGTTCGGCGCCTGCCAGCCTGCCGGAAGGGGCACCGAGGGAGCGGCGACGAAGACGACCGACGCAGCGGCGAACGAGGACACCGTTCGCCAGCTCGCGCAACAGTGGGCGGCGGCCGAATCCGCGAACGATATCGACGGCGCCATCGCCCTGATGTGGGAGGACGCGGTGATGCAGCCGCCGAACGCGCCACAGATCCAGGGGCACGAGGCGATTCGCACCCTCTACGAGTCGGTGACCTTCGAATCGCTCGATGCGGGTCCCCTGACGGTGCACGCGAGCGGCGACCTGGCGGTCGTCTGGAGTCCGGAGATGACCTACACGCTCGCGCTCCCCGATGGCACGTTCAGCGATACGGCGAAGTTCGTGGCGGTGTGGGAGCGGCGGAACGGCGAGTGGAAGGTGCTGGAGAACACGTGGAACACGAATCTGGCCGCTCCGGGCTCGGGGGACGTCGAGGAGGATTCGGAAGGGACGGCCGAGTAGATGGTGCGTTCATGGCCGGCGGTGGCGGCGCGGAGGCATCCGGAGGTCCGGCTTCGCGCGTGGTTCACGCTGGGCCTCGCATGCGCCGCGCTCTTCGTTCCGGCGGAGCTTCGGGCCCAGCAACACGAGCAGCATGCGCAGCACGGGGCGGGCGCGCACGCGTCTCCCTACGCCGATCTCGGCCAGCGCGAGATCAAAGCGCTCTCCGAAGAGGAGATCGACGGCCTGCTCTCGGGCGAGGGAATGGGCATGGCGCTGCCGGCCGAATTGCACGGCTACCCGGGGCCGCGCCACGTTCTCGACCTGGCGGCCGAGCTGGAGCTGACCCCGTCGCAGCTCGAGGCGACCCGAAGGATCTTCGAATCCATCAGCGCGCACGCCCGCGAGCTGGGGCGCCAGATCGTCGAGTTCGAGCGGGAGCTGGACGCCGCTTTCGAGGAGCAGACCGTCACCCGCGGGGAGCTCGATCGGTTGGTCGCGGAGATCGCTCGTCACCGGGCCGAGCTCCGAGCCGTACACCTGGGGGCCCACCTGGACTTGTGGCCCGTGCTGACGGAGGAGCAGCGCCACACCTACGGTCGAATGCGCGGCTACTAGATCTCCAGAGGACATGACAGCACACGGGAGGAAGTCGATGGCTGACCGACAGCAGCTCTTTTCACGCGTCTCTCACCTCGCCGTCCTGGTCGCCGCAGCGCTCCCGGCCGTGACATCGGTGGCGGCCGCGCAGGAGCCGCTCTCCGGGACGCAGCGCACCCGGATCGACAGCGCGGTGACTTCGTTGCTGTCACGGACCGAAGCCCCGAGCGCCTCGATCGCCGTGGTCCGCGACGGAGAGATCGCCTACCAACGGGCATACGGTACGGCTCGCCGCTCGCCGGAAACCCCGGCCAGCGCGTCGGACCGCTACGCCATCGGATCCGTGAGCAAGCAGTTCACGGCGGCCGCCGTCCTGCTCCTGGTGGAGGAGGGGCGGCTGTCGCTCGACGATCCCGTGTCCAAGTGGCTTCCCGACCTGACGCGGGCCGACGAGATCTCGGTCCGGCAGCTCCTCTCGATGACCTCGGGCTACCAGGACTACTGGCCGCACGATTACGTCTTTGCGGACATGCTCGAGCCGACGGCACCGGAGGCGATCCTCGACCGCTGGGCAGGCAAGTCGCTCGATTTCGATCCGGGAAGGCGCTGGCAGTACAGCAACACGAACTACGTGATCGCCGGGCTCATCGTGGAGCAGATCACGGGGATGCCCTTCATGGACTTCCTGCGCGAGCAGGTGCTGAAGCCGCTGGGCATGACCTCGGTACGCGATTTCAACGCCAGGCCGCTCGGAAACGAGGATGCCGCCGCCTATCTGCGGAACGCGCTCGGGCCGCTGCGCCCTGCGCCGAAGGAGGCGGAGGGGTGGCTGTTCGCCGCGGGTGGGCTCGCGATGACCGCCGGCGACCTGGCCGTGTGGGATCTCGCCATGATCGAGCAGGAGGTGCTGAGCCCGGAATCCTGGCGCGAGATGCAGAGCGAGGTGCGGCTGGAGAACGGCCTGTCGACCGGATACGGACTCGGCGTCAGCGTCGGACGCGTCGACGGCCGGCGCCGTATCGCCCACGGCGGAGCGGTCTCCGGCTACTCGACCTCCAACCAGGTGTTTCCGGACGATCGGACGGCAGTGGTCGCGCTGGTCAACGTCTGGCCCGGGGCAGCCGGGCCGTCGGCTCGCATCGCCGGTGCCGTCGCCCGGGTGGTCTTCGCGCAGGAAGACTCGGTCGACACGGAGGCGCTCGAGAAGGCGCGACGCATCTTCGCCGATCTTCAGCAGGGCGAGATCGACCGTTCGCTGTTCAGCCCGAATGCGAACGCCTACTTCACGGAACAGGTGCTCGAAGACTTCGCATCGACCCTCGGGCCCCTGGGCGCACCCGACGAGTTCGTTCAAACGGGCGAGAGTTTGAGGGGCGGCATGACTTTCCGGGCCTACCGGCTCCGCTTCGACGACCTCCGGCTCGCCCTCACGACGCGCATCCTGCACGATGGGACGATCGAGCAGTTTCAGGTAGAACGCACCGCGAACTGAAGGCCCGGGGACGGTGTCGCCCGAAAGGCTCCTAGACCGCGACCCCGGCGCCGGACGTGACCTCCGCGAAGACCGGCAGCGTCTCTTCCAGGATCTCCTTCGTCACGACGAGGGGTGGCGAGATCCGAATCGTCTGGTGGTGCGTGTCGTTGCACAGGATGCCGCGCTCCATCAAGGCTTCGCAGAAGGGGCGGGCGGTGCCGGACGATTCCTTGATCACGATGCCGATCATCAGCCCGCGCCCCCGGATGTGATCGATGTGCGGCGAGTCGATCTCGCGCAGTCGTCCCGCGAACCAGTCGCCGAGTTCCCGTGAACGACGCGGCAGCTCCTCGTCCAGGATCACCTGCAGCGAGGCTCTCCCGACCGCGGCGCCCAGCGGATTGCCGCCGAAGGTCGAGCCGTGGTCGCCGGGATGGAAGACGTCCATGACGTCCTCGTTCGCCAGGATGGCCGAGACCGGATACACGCCGCCCCCGAGCGCCTTTCCGACGATCAGGATATCGCCGCGCGTGCCATCCCAGTCGCCGCAGAAGAGCTGCCCCGTTCGGCCGAGGCCGGTCTGGATCTCGTCGTTCAGCAGCAGGACGTCGTGCTCGCGGCAGATCTCCTGGCAGCGGGCGAAATAGCCCTCGGGCGGCACGATGATCCCGCCCTCGCCCTGGATCGGCTCGACCAGGAAGGCGACCGTGTTCTCGGTGATCGCCGCCTCGAAGGCATCCGCATCGCCGAACTTGACCACCTTGAAGCCGGGCGCGAAGGGGCCGAAGC